>JBFYTT010000059.1:0-4285 GCA_041300425.1 Roseiflexaceae bacterium | reverse complement strand
GTTCATGTGTCATTGTAATCGTTTTCGTTGGAACTGTGCTCGATACGGGGCGGGAAGTTCTGGTCGGTGAATAGTACATCGTCGGGAGCGGGTAACCGCCGCTGTTTGTGGGTTTGGCAGTAGCGACGCGGGTATTGGTACGAGAGCGTGCTGTCGCGGTACGTGCTGGGCTTGTTGGTCGAATCGTTGCGGTGCGTGTTCGGGTGTTGGTGTGGGTACGTGTGAGCGAAGGAGTCGGCGTGTCTGTAGCCGGTCCCGGCGTTGCGGTTGGCCCTGTTGGTGTCGGGGTGGCTGTGTCACTCGGTGTCGCTGTGCCGCTCGGTGTGCGCGTCGCGGTCCGGGTTGCTGTTGTCCGTACCCCACCGTTGCCGACAACAATCGTTACTTCGTTTATGAAGCAGGCATTGTTGTACGACGGTGTGGTGCGGGTGCAGTTCCCAAAGTTGGGATAGCCTGCGTAATCACGTATCAATCCGAAAAACACCGTATATGTTCCCGCCTTGGTGAATCGTACTCGCCCAGTGATGGTGCGTGAAGACTGCGATTCCAACGCGGATTCTCCGATTCCCCAGCGCCATGGGTGATCAATCGTGACGTTGGACCCGGAGGATGCCGAGGCGCATTTGGTGTTCATCGTCGCATGCGTTTTGTCCCATCCGGTATACCCTGCCATGACCCGGTAATTATCCGACCGCTTCGGGTACAGGAGCGACACCGAACCAGTCTTGCGCATTGCCCAACATTCGTCTTGGTCGTACGTTACCGTGCTGTCGGAGGGTCGAAATGGGTAGCTTTTGATGGCAGTCGGTTGGTGATTATTCACGGTAAAGGTAATCACGAGGACGTCGTTTACCGCCAGTTTGGTTTTGTTGACACGAGCACTCACCCAGCGTGAGGTCCGCGCTGTCCGATTGGCCGCGTTCATCGATTGGGCGGCGACAGAGTCACTCGTGCGTGGTATGTCGCTCGAGCGCGCCATGCTCGGTACAAACGGCACGGCAATGATTGCAGCAATGCACCACAGAAACGTTACGAGCCGGTATCGAATTCCATTCATAACGACGCCCTATCCGACACAAAGGTGCACACAGATGCGAAATGTTCACATTGCACACGAATTTACTATGTTTTGTAGTATACACAGGCGTCAGAAGAACGATACCCCTGGATATGTACGACAGATTACAGAAGTCTGATATTTTTCAACGTGGCCACTGGAGCACAGCACGGCCAATCGAAAGCCCGTCCGTCCAGTAGAGTGTGTCTCCATAGACGCGTACGGTGATCAGCGGAGTGTCTGTGCGCAGAGGAATCTGGGCAGTGGCTCGAAGTTGGTACGTCGTTCCTTGGGTGTGGAGCATCGTCATCGCGCCGGTGCTCGGATTGATGCGCACCAATACGTCAGAGTGACGGTCCGTACAGGCAAGGAACTGATCACCATTCCCGGTTGTGAGGTTCCCGCGCAATGCACCTGTGTTGAGATCTTGCGAGAACAAATGGATTCCGGTTTTGACCGCTACGTACAGTTGAGCGACAGGAACAGCAGCAACAAAGCGCCACGTACGGCAAAATCCCTTCAGCGCGGTTGTCGTGGTTAGTCGTGTGCCAGTACGCACGACTGAGTTAGTCATATACGTTATCGGCAACAAGTACCCTTTGGCGCCGGTGAGCTGACCTGCTACCGTCACCTGACCTGCGACACCATCGCCATCAATCAGTTGCCTCGCGATACCCGGTAGGACCGTGCGTGTGGTGACTTCTGCAATCGAACCGCTTGTGTTGAGGTGAATCAGACGATGGCTGGTCTGCGCCGTGTTCGTCACAGCTACCAACAACCGCGTTCCATTCGCCAGCAACGCTGTGGGCGTGCCAGTGAACTCGGTCAGCCAGTACCCGGTTGCGCGCAGAGTACCAGACACCAGCGTGAGCCGTTGAATGTAGATAAATTGGTGAGTGTACGTCCCAGCAACATAAAATACATCAGGGAGTGAACTATCTGCGACCAATACTGATGCAGTGCTACCGCGTACAGCCAACCGTTGTACGCGCAGGAGTGTGGATTGTTGATAGAGCGCAACAAATGGCGGGGTCCCGCCCTCAAGTGCCACCAGCCCTGATGCGCTCGCGGCGAGGGTTGTGACCGGCAGCGTGGCAACCCGGGTAAGCAATGTCCGGGGGCGAAAACCCGAGAACGGTGCAGGCGTTGCTGTACGAGTTGCTGTTGGTGTGCGGGTAGCAGTCACCGTCCCAATGTCAGCGGTGGGTACTGCAGTCCAGCGTGCTAACGCTGTTTGGGTTGCTGCTGCCAACCGCTGTGCCGTTTGTTGGAGTGGGATTGCTGTAGCCGATGGCGATGCCGTCGCGGTCGAACTTGCAGTGGCAGTGGGCAATCCCGTCGCAGCGGCAGCAGTTGCGGTCATTTCTGCGAACAATGCGGTTTGTGTTGCACGTGCCACGATTGCGGCTGCAGTAGCGGTGCGACGAATCGCCGTTGCGGTCTCGCGGGCGAGTTGGGTGCGGAGTGCAGGAGGACGGGTTGGCGTGGGCGTTGTCCGCATACGCACCGTAATAATCTTTGGATAAAGTGCACAGGCCGCATACGTCGGACTCGTGCTACATGCATTATCCGGATACCCGATCCAATCCTTCATGACTCCGAACGATACCGTATACGTCCCCGGTTTTGTGAAGCGGACGCCTCCGCTGATGACACGGGTCTTTCCGGCAGCCAGAGGGGTCGAACCGATGCTCCAGCGCCATGGATGATTTTCGGTGCTACTGACCGGACAAGCAACAGGCTGCCCGGAGTACTGTGTGTCCCAATCTTTTATACCTGCCATCACACGGAAGCGCCCATAGCGATTGCTGCCCACACTCGCTTTGGGGAACAATGGAGTCCCGCCTGCGTTTTGCTTTGCCCAGCATTCATTTATTTGGTAGACATAGTTGTTATCGCTCACGGGGAACATAAATGCACCGCCGCTCATCGGTGCGTCTGCATATGCATTACGTACGGTCATGCGAAAAACCACGGCGTCTCCGACCATTACATCGGTATTGGTTACGGTTACCCCTTTGAGCCACTGTTGTGCAGGGGCGGTTCCGACCGCGGCCACGGCTTTCACCCGGATACTGGGCAAAAGTGCATGTAACGTAGTGCCTGGGCAGGCAGTCCCACGGCCCGGGAGATGCGCATCGCGATGACCGACGAGGGTGTTGAGTGTTACGCGTTGATGCGCATAGAAGGCTGTGGAATTGGGTTGTATGCGATGGCGTGTCATCAGATACGCTATCAGGTTGTCGAGTGCTACTTGTGACTGCACGGTCGGAGCAACGCTTTCGAACGTCCCCAACATGGCAATACCGATGGTCCCGCGATTAAATCCATAACTATGCGCACCATCAATTACGGTACCATCCGCCCGTAATCCTTGATAGCGTCCTTCGTAAATGACGCCGTTGGGATCGATGAGGAAGTGATATCCGATGTCGCCCCAGTCATTTGTGATGCTGTGAAATCCCCAGATTTGACGGACGCGTGCAGGCCAATTGCTGCCTGGACCATCATTGGGAGTTGCGGTGTGATGGATGATTAAATGTGTCGGTTTGGCAATTTCGGCATCGGCAGGCATCCAGGTTGCTTCGACAGATAATCCCGCTGAACCGTTGGCATCCCAGCGTTTGACCGTTGTGTCGCCCCAGTTTGCGCGTGCAACGATAGATGGTTTGGCACCTGCAGAAAGGGGTTCTGTTGCAGCGGGCAGTTCACTCCGGGCGTCGGTTTGATCACGGGTATCCATTGTCGTGACGCGGATCGAGGTGACGATGCCCAGGGTTGCGTCGGTCGTCGTGATGCGAATTTGCCAGGCTTCGGCGACCGGTTCTACGGTATAGATGGTGCTTGTTTGGGTGCCGGCAGGGGCGTCGTCCAACAGAAATTCATCTTCGTGGGGCACTTCCATCCATTCGCCCCACACCCCATCTCGCTGTGTGATGAGTTCGAGACGCAAAAGGGTAGGATCGCCCACCACTGTCCATGTCAGCTGGATTCCGTTGAAGGCGTGTTCTGGGGACTCTGGCCCCAGCACTATCGGATCTGTGTTGGGTGCGGTGCGACCTGAACTCGCGGCATCAATGGTGTATGTTTGGGAGCTAATGGGAGGTATTTCTGACGCAGCGACCACTGGAGCATCTGATGCACCAGTCAACCAGGCAACGAGACAGAAAAGTAAAGTACGTAGCAACGTTGAAATGAACGGTTTCATCACGAGTCCCTCTGGTTGAA
>JBFYTT010000056.1:0-3460 GCA_041300425.1 Roseiflexaceae bacterium | reverse complement strand
GCTCGGCTGGTTCGAGCAGGTTGCGCACCTTGGGTGATTGGGTGATGCGCGCCAGGTAGTCGAACGCTGCCGTGTTGGTAATTGTTTCGAGCGCGTACACTCGATGGATACTCGGTTGCGTCAGCAGACGCAGCACACTGATACGAACGCTCTGCGACAACAACACATATCCAGTTCCAGCGACACTATCGTAGTGTGAGAGCGCTCGTTCGTGATGCACATGCCGCGGAATGAGCATCGCCACCCACATGTTAGCGTCGTATAGCATTCAGATATCTTTCGTAGTCCAGTTCGGTGAGCGCGTTGTTGATAAATTCGATGGTCTCTTCACCCGTCATCGTGCACGGCGGCGAGCCTGGGATGCTCCGAATAATCGGCAAGCCCCACGGCGCCATCTCGATATCGGTCGCTGTCGGTGACGTAGTTGGCGTAGCGTCACTCGGGTACAACCCGTCGGTCAAATACGCCGCGACCAGCTCACGCACAGTACGTTGCTCTTGGGCGGCCCGGATTTTGATGGCTTTGATGAGCTCGTCGGGCAGATCAATGGTCATTTTCATGGAGCGGCCTCCTTCACGTTGCCGGAATTATATCAACAACAAGGAAGCAAGTAAACTTGCTTTTTAAGGTATAGAAACGTGCTGCGTAATCAACTGTCTACCCACACGTTAGCGTCGTATAGCATTCTCGTATCTTTCGTAATCGAGCTCCGTCAACGAGGTATTGACGAACTCAATCCACTCTTCACCCGTCATCGTGCACGGCGGCGAGCCCGGAATGCTCCGAATAATCGGCAAACCCCACGGCGCCATCTCGATATCGGTCGCTGTCGGTGCCGGAGTCGGCGTAGCGTGACTCGGGTACAAACCGTCGGTCAAATACGCCGCGACCAGCTCGCGCACGGTACGTTGCTCCTGGGCGGCCCGGATTTTGATGGCTTTGATGAGCTCGTCGGGCAGATCAATGGTCATTTTCATGGAGCGGCCTCCTTCACGTTGCCAAAATTATATCAAAATAGCAAGGAAGGAAGCAAGCTTGCTTGCATTCGAGCATAGAAAAGGGCGAGTACCCCGCTTCGCGGGGCATGACGACCTCGCCCTTGCCATCGCCATACACTCAGGTGCATGGGGTTCTGACTTTAAACCTACCTCAAACCTGTAACCTCAAACCTGTAACCTCAAACCTGTAACTGGATTGGCACTCAAAACGTTGACACCTTACGATACACTCACTGTAAGCGAAAGGTGTCACGATGCGCAAGCAAGTACGGTACACAGACGAATTCAAGGCTGGGGTGGTAAAACGGATACTCGTCGACGGGATTCCCATGTCGATTGTCTGCCGCGAAGAGCACATCGACCTCTCGAATGTGCGCAATTGGGTCGCCAAGCATGCGTCAATGAACCCGTCTGACATGCCAGATGAGACCAAGCGTTCGACTATGACTGCCGACGACTGGAAGAATGAGTACGACAAACTCGAGAAAGCGCACAAGCGCGCCTTATTGGAGCTTGAAATCGTAAAAAAAGCTGTGGGCATCATTTCACGGATGCCCTAACAGGAGACCGCTTTCGGTGGATTCGTGATCTCCACCCGCACTACACCATCAGGATACTCTGTGTGGTATTCCAGGTGTCACGCCAGGCATACTACCAATGGCTGCAGAAGCAGCGGGAACTGACCATGCGTGATCAGCAAGAAATTTCTCTCTGCAAAAGCATTACCGCCATCTACACACAGCACCGAATGGTATACGGGAGTCGGAAAGTACATTGCAAATTGCGCGAACACGGTGTCAGAGTTGGCCGAAATCGAGTTGCTCGGATCATGCAGGAACAAGGGCTATTTGGCATACGAAAGCCGAGAAAGTTCAAGAATGCATCACATTCGACACCATCTGCGATGCTCAAAAACGAGCTCAATCGACAGTTTTATCCGACAAAACCGAACACGGTGTGGCTGACAGATTTTACGCAGATGCGCATCAAAGGTGGCTCCGACTTGTTTCTCGCGGTCGTACTCGACATGTTTGCGCGGCGTGTGGTCGGCTGGGCAATCCATCCGACGCGCACAGGAGTGGCGCTGCAGGCAATCCAATCGGCAGTCAAACTCCGTGCGCCGAAGCCGGGCGTCCTACTCCACAGCGACCGCGGCAGCGAATACACATCACTTGACATGCAACTCTACATGCAGAAATGCGGCATTAAGCGGAGCTTCAGCCGCATTGGGAACTGCTGGGATAACGCACCGATTGAGAGTTTCTTTCGTCATTGCAAAGCTGAATTACGCAGCATGCAACATGTCCCATTTGATCTGGCCCGGACACGCATCGTCGATTATATTGAAAATTTTTATAACCGCGAGCGTGTCCATTCCGCCATCAACTACCGCACCCCGATTCAGTGCGAAAATGATTGGCAACTGACCTAGCGATGTGTGTCAACGGTTTTGGGGCCATAGCAAACCTGTAACCTGTAACCTGTAACCTGTAACCTGTAACCTGTAACCTGTAACCTGTTCTCTCCCCTACGCCTTCGTCATCAGCAACGCCAAGAGTGCAGTACGCGGCACAATACTGTCGACCAGGATGTACTCGCCAGGGCTATGGTCGTTCCCGCCGATCGGCCCTAAGCCGTCGAGAACGGGCAATCCCAGTTCGGCGAAGTAGTTGGCGTACGACATCCCCCCCGTATGGGCATCGTTGATGGTGAATCCCAATTGTGTGGCACAATCTTTTGCCACGGTCGCCAACCGCGCAATCTGCGGTGTGCAGGCCATGGCCGGTGTGGTAATGCCGCCGCTGACAATGGTCGACGTACCAGCCACCGTCGTGCGACCGCCGATGGCCATGATGGCGTCCGTGACTGCCTGCCGGTCAGCCGGGTCGGTGATGCGCACGTCGATTTTGGCCTGTGCCTGATCGGGCACGCTGTTCGACACGGTGCCACCACTGACGACCCCCACGTTGAGTGTCGTACCCGGTCGCATGCCGTTGAGGGCATGCAGGGCGATGCTGTGATGGGCCAATTCGACAATGGCGTTGGCGCCTTTGTGCGGCTCGACGCCGGCGTGCGCAGCCTTGCCGGTGACGGTGAACCAGAAGTTGCCGCCGCCCTTGCGGGCCGAGACGATGTCGCCGTTTTCACGCCCGGCCTCGAGCACCAACGCGAGATCATGGTGCGGTGCCAAATCGGCAAAACATTGCCGCGAGACGCGCATGTCGGTCTCTTCGTCGCCACCGCAGATCAGCGTTATCGCTGCGAACGTATTGAGTGCACCCAGGTCCTGGAGCGCCGCCATAGCATACAAGCCCGACAACAGCCCGCTTTTGTTGTCGGCGCTGCCCGGGCCGTACAGGGTGTTGCCGTCGATACGCACGGGGCGTTCTGCGGCGATGCCCACTGGGTACACTGTATCGAGGTGCGCTGCCAGGATGATACGCGCCGTACCGGTGCCACGC
>JBFYTT010000050.1:0-4502 GCA_041300425.1 Roseiflexaceae bacterium | reverse complement strand
TACACCAGCGCAGGGCGGGCCTTGCACGTCATTGAACGACACCATGCCGATGGCACCACAGTCTATCGCCTCACTGCAGCGGGCAAACGCCTGATGCGCGCACCGCTGCACCAGCAGCGCTTTCTGTTGATTAATGCAATGATGTCTATCCCGTGTTTCTACGAGCTGATGCCCATGGTGTTGCGGCAGCGGCGTGTCCCCGACCGCACCGAGATTATCCGCATCATGCACGAACACCCGTTTCTGGCGGCCAATACGGCAGTGACCATCCACCGGCGCGCCAGTACGGTCGAGCACTGGCTGCGCTGGTTGGTCGATGCCATCGATGTCTGGGATATCTGAAATGCGCTCAGGGGGTCAGCGGGACGAGCCACGAGGCATCGCCAAACGGGGTGTTTTGGAGGGTCACAATCAGCGACGTCGCACTGGGGTGGATCGCTTGGAGCACCACTACTGTACCTATGACCGTCTGATTGGGCAACGCGAGGAGCGTCGCGGGGGTCGACCGTACTTCACTGAGTTCGTAGCGTGTGCCCAACGAATCACGGATAGTCACGTGTTCATTGTCGAGTGGGATACGTACATCCAAGTCCGCCGCGGTATGCAGAATCGTCAGTGACAAACGTATCTGACCGCCGCAGGTGTCGACCGAGGTCAGCGTCAGCAAGGCATCTGCCACTGCACCGACTGCCACACTCTGCCAACTGCCGTCGGCAGTACGTACCCGCGCGATGGTTTGTGCCGGCAACCAGGTACAGCGCAGCTCGCGATTCGGCGCGGTACTACCGGCAGCCACATCGACCGTCGGTGTTGCTTCCATCGCCGGCAACGTCACCAAGCGTGTCCCAACCGTGTTGATGACATACAGGACTGCCAACACAATCAACAAAATACTGACCGCGATGAGTCCTTGGCCGGTCCAAGTGGACAACAGTTGCGTCACAACGGCCGGCATCCCACGCGAGCGTGTCGGTTGTTGGGGCGCGTCAGGGATGACGAGCTGTTCGATTTCTTCCCAGCGCGTGCAATTGAGCACCTGGGGGATGCGCACCAGCTCCGTATCGCTCCACGACATGTCGGGCGAGCGCTCGGTAAAGACATACAGGGCTAGCGCATCAAAGCCGAGGACATGCACCTTCCAATCGGTGTCGATCTGCGATTCGGGGTGCAAGTATGGTGCAATGGCCACCAGGCGGCGCATCGAACGGACGTCGATGTTGCGATTGCCGGCGATTTCGTTGCGATGCTCATCCAAGAAGTTCGAAAACGAGTAGTAGTAGGTCAACACCTGATTGTAGGGATTTTTGCGGCCCGGGTTGATGCGTTTGCGATCTTTGTTGCCGCTTTCGACAAACCACGGCCCGTTGACATCCCCGATGACTTTGCCGTCGCAGTACTTGAGCTCTATGACAAAGATACCATCGTGCTTGAGCACCACGAGGTCGAGCGTGCGCCCCCCCACCGAAAAATTCGCCAGGATGATATACAGCCCGTCGAGACGCGCAAAAGCCCCTGCCAGCTGCGTCAGCGCGCGCCGCTCGTTGGGGTTCTCTGGTTTTTCACCGATCCAGACCTGTACTGCCATGCGCCTGCTCTAGCGTTTTTTGGAGGGACCACGCCGGGTGGCCGCTGCGGGTTGGGGCGTTATGGCGAATTCTTCTTCGAGCGCCATGGTCCGACGGATATCGAGGATCTGGTCGCGCAAGGCAGCGGCTTTCTCGAACTCGAGGTCGGCCGATGCTTTTTTCATCTGCTTCTCGAGCTCCTTAATCAGCTTGGCCATCGCCTCACGCGTAGCCGGCATGTCGACGCGCTTGAAATCGGCCGGATCTGCCGAGTAGACGCCCTGCTCTTCGGCAGCTTTGCGCAGGCGGTCGCTCAAATCGCGCACACCCTTGATGATGCCGATCGGCGTGATGTTGTGTTCGGTGTTGTGGGCGACCTGTATCGCCCGACGACGATTGGTCTCGTTGATTGCCGCCGTCATCGAGGCCGTCATATTGTCGGCATACATCAGCACCGTGCCCTCGACGTGGCGGGCCGCACGCCCAATAATCTGAATGAGCGACGACGCCGAGCGCAGGTAGCCCTCTTTGTCAGCGTCCAAAATCGCCACCAGCGATACCTCGGGCAAATCCAACCCTTCGCGCAACAGATTGATACCCACCACCACGTCGTAGACGCCGAGGCGCAGGTCGCGCAGGATTTCGACGCGTTCGATGACGTCGATATCGGCGTGCAGGTACTGGGTGCGGATGCCCGATTCGCGCAGATAATCAGCCAGATCCTCGGCCATGCGCTTGGTCAACGTCGTGACCAGGGCACGATGGCCTTTGGTGACACGGGCGCGCACTTCGCCGATCAAATCATCGACCTGCCCACGCGACGGGCGGATGCTGATAACCGGGTCGATGAGGCCCGTGGGGCGAATAATTTGCTCGACAATCTGACCAGAGACCTGGTGTTCATACGGTCCTGGTGTGGCAGAGACAAAAATCGTTTGGCGGATGTGTTGCTCGAACTCGTCGATGCGCAACGGGCGATTGTCGAGCGCCGACGGGAGTCTGAAGCCATAGTCGACTAATGTCGTCTTGCGCGAGCGGTCGCCGGCGTACATGCCGCGCACCTGCGGCAATGCGATGTGCGATTCGTCAACGAACAAAATGAAATCGTCCGGGAAGTAGTCGATGAGCGTCCACGGGGTCTGTCCCTCGGCACGTCGGTCCATGTGGCGCGAATAGTTTTCGATGCCCGAGCAGTACCCCATCTCGCTCATCATTTCGATGTCGTACATGGTGCGCTGTTTGAGTCGTTGCGCTTCGAGGTTTTTGCCCTGACCCTCGAGGTTGGCCAATTGCACCGCAAGCTCGTCTTGGATGTCGCCGATAGCGAGTTGGAGCTTCTCGGTTGTCGTCACAAAGTGCTTGGCCGGGAAGATGTCGACGGTCGGTACGGTCTTGTAGACTTCGCCGGTCAATGGATCAAACTCGCTGATGCGCTCGACCTCGTCGCCCCAGAGCTCGATGCGGATGGCGGTCTCGGCATTGGCGGGCATGATGTCGAGCGTGTCGCCACGTACCCGGAACGTGCCGCGGTGGAAGTCGATGTCGTTGCGTTGGAACTGCAGATCCAACAATTGGCGCAACAATTTGTCGCGGTTACGCACTTCGCCGACACTAACGGGGAGCATGACCTGGCCGTAGTCCACGGGGCTACCCAAACCAAAGATGCACGATACCGACGCCACAATCAACACGTCGCGGCGGGTCAGCAGGGCTTGCGTGGCGGCGTGGCGCAGGCGGTCGATTTCTTCGTTGATCGAGGCTTCTTTTTCGATGTACAAATCTTTGCTGGGGACATACGCCTCGGGGGTATATGAGTCGTAGTACGAGATGAACATCTCGACTGCCGCATCGGGGAGCAAATCGCGGAACTCTGCATACAGCTGCGTCACCAGGGTCTTGTTGTGGGCCAGCACCAGCGTGGGCCGCTGGAGCTCGCCGAACACCCAGCTCATGACGGCGGTTTTGCCCGTCCCCGTGGCACCCAACAGCGTCTGATAGCGCAACCCGTCGCGCACACCGCGCACCAGTTGCTCGATGGCCTTGGGTTGGTCGCCGGTGGGTTTGTAGGGGGCGTTGACCGTGAATGCCATGCAATGCTCCTCGTGTACCGTTCTATTATAGCGACACAAGCCTACCATTGAGGGTGTCGGTCAGGGTGAGAAAAGGGTTCACCACAGGCGCAGTTGGTCTGCTACGGGGCGCAGTGACGCGATGCGCGCCTGCCGCATGGTGTGCCCGGTACCAAAAAATACGCCATCGAAGAGCACGAAATCGACCACGCGCCGGCTGGCTGCGCCCAAGATGGCGATGTGCGCGGGATCGCGGAGCCGCCCCAATGTCCGCATTCGTAGCAGGCGTTTGACGCCCAAGGGCCCCACCCCAGGGATGCGCAACAGCTGCTCGGGGGCGGCCGTGTTGATTTCGATGGGGAAGTACTCTGGATGACGCAGCGCCCAGTCGAGCTTGGGGTCGTTGTGCAGCGACAGCAACGGCTGATCGGCACCGACGATTTCGTCGCTAGCGAATCCATAGTGGCGCAGCAACCAATCGGCCTGTGTCAATCGCAACCCGCGCACCGCCGGCGTAGCCCGTTGCGCGGCCATGGGCGTGCCCGCGATGGGTTGAAACGGCGCATAGTAGACACGCCGTACTGCCAGCTCACGATGGAGCCACGCGGTGGCGTCCAACAACGCTTTGTCGTCTTCGCCGGCGGCCCCCACCACAAACTGGGTGGCAATCCCCGCTTTGAGGAAGCCGGCCTGCTGGAAGTCGCGCATCCAGGCGAGGCGGGCAATCACGTCGCGGTGCCAATCACGGCTCGGGTCGATGGCTGCCTGGTGGGCTGCGCTGGGGACCTCGATGTTGAGGCTCAACCGATCCGACACGCGCGCAGCCGCTTCGATCAGCGCGTGCGACACGCCAGGGGGCAGCTTGAGG
>JBFYTT010000041.1:0-3111 GCA_041300425.1 Roseiflexaceae bacterium | reverse complement strand
GGCTCTTCTTCGCCGAACGTCTCGATGTCTTCGAGCGCTTCGTCGCCGGTGTCGCTGATTTCGCTACTGCCGTTCAACCAGTAATCCGATACGTAGACCGGATCGATTTTGGGCATAATCGGCCGCGTCGTGGTGATGACCACGCTCATGTCGTCGATGGGCAGTGGGTGCTCGGGCTCGTACAAACGCGCAGACAAGCTGTGGCTTTCATCGACATGGAACGGCACATATGCGCCGTTGATGCCGGTGGTTACCATGGTGTCGTCGCGCTCGGCGATGTCTTCGGCTTCGTTGTCATCGACAACGACTTTGACTGCTTCGAGGGCGAAAATAGCCGGATTTGCCTGCAACGCGGCGCTGACCTGCTTGGCAGCAGCATCGGGGCTGACGTTGAGACGTTTGGCGAAATATGTGACGAGATTGCTGAGGTGCTGCCGCAATGGCGCATCACTCGAGAAAAAACGCCCCTGTTGGCGCAACAGCTCATGGATCTGTTCGGCCAATGCACGTTCGCCGGGGCTCCCGGCGAAGGTCGGCAGGTTGGTCATTCTTGCTCCTCCGTTTGGGCTTTGGTGCGTAGTATCTCTATATAACGCTCAGCAAGCCACGCGATGTCTTGCGGTTCGCCAGCTTCACGCAGGAGTTCCAAAAGCTCCTCCATGCCGGTGCTGCCAAAGGATATCTGCTTGCCATCCATGTGTTACCACTCCCCGTCACTGCGTAGTATAGTAATTGAGCATTTAATTATAGCATGTAGTGCGAAAAAGATGCAATAGAGTGCCGTGGCGCGTCACGGTCCCTCTCTACAGACGTATCCCAGTACAGATATCCCACCAGCGAGGAGCGGCGCGATGCAACCCGAATGCTCGCCCCAGACCAGCATCCACGACAGCGCAATACTCCTGGCACAACATCCGACGGTCGTTGTCCGGAGCGATACCCGTCGTGTGGGCAACATTACTGCACGCGACGTTGCTACCGCACTGCATTTTGGTCAGGGGCACATGCCCTGCGCCGTCATCGCTCGCTCCGTGCCGCGCGGTGGCGCACCTGCGCCTGCCCAGTCTGTTGATTGGGCCGACCTGCGGGCGTCGCTCGGACCCGCGTTGGTCGCCTTTCTGCAACAACTAGCAAATATCTGTACCACACATGACGCACAGCTCTGTCTGGTCGGTGGGGTGGTACGGGCGGTCTGTCGGCGTGAGGAGTTGACCGATCTGGACGTCTGCGTCGTCGGGTCATTCGATGCGGTCATCGATGCAATCGTGACTGCCACTGGTGCAACGGTGCTGCAGCGCAGTCCGTTTGCGACTGCCACCCTCACCTTCCCCGCTGCCCTCCACGGCACGGTGGGCATGGCCGCCTACGATATCGTCGGGGCGCGTCACGAGTCATACGCATCGATCGGCGTATTGCCCACGGTGACCCCGGCCGACGACATCCGTGCAGACCTGGCGCGGCGCGATTTGACGGTCAATGCGATGGCCATCGCAGTTCAGCCAAACGGCGCGCTGACCGTCATTGATCCGTATGGTGGTTGGGGGGATTTGCAGGCGCGCCGGGCGCGGCTGGTACATCCACTGAGTTTCTTCGAAGACCCGACGCGCCTGGTGCGCTTGGCGCGCATCGCCGCCCGCCTCGATTTGCAGATTGATGCGCATCTGCGCGGGCTGATCCGTTGGGCGTTGGCGGCAGATGTCTGTGCGGCGGTCTCGCGCTTCCGCTGGCTGACCGAGTTGCAGCGCACGTTGGCCGAGGCAGACCCGGCCCAAGCCATGCTGTTGCTCCAGCGCTGGGGCGTGTTGGCTGCCGTTCTGCCCGGAGCCCGCCTCGCGCGCCGAGACGCTGCCCTGCTGGTGCACATTGCCCGTGACCTGCGCATCATCGCACTGCTGTGGCGCATGCCCGTAGCGACGCTACAGGCCGTATTGACCACCTGGAGCGAGTTGCCGGTGGGGCTCCGCGACCTGTCTGGCCTGCGCGCACTGCGGCCACGCTGGCGGCGCTGGCTGACACAGCGGCCCAGTCTCGCGATCCGTGCGTTTGCGCCATTCGATGGTGCCGTGTTGGCGGCCGTCGCAATCCTTGAGCCCGATCTGGCCGCCCTGCTGGCACGCATCGCAGCGGTGCAAGCAGATGGGCACTTGTGTATCCGCGGTGCCGATTTGGTAGCGGCGGGGATGCAGCCGGGACCAGCCATAGGCCGTGCGCTCGACGCGCTCCAGACATACCTCTGGGATGCGCACTTTCTGGGTATGCCTCCGTGTACGGACTCCCCTGCACAGATTGCGTATGCGCTGCAGACGGCAGTCGATGGCACGGTGTAATGCTTTTGTCATCTAAAGCGGGGCGTTGGAGTGCTGTGTCGGCAACCGACACAATTCGGTTTGACCCCTGTCAGTCGGTGTGGTACTATGCACGTACATATTTTGTATCAGGCGGCGTGTGTCCGCATTCTCGCGCCGTCCGTCGGTGCCTGAAGTGAATAGGAGCCAATTGTGGCCACGAAGATGAAAGTGTTGCTGACCAAGAACGTCGAGAATCTTGGTTCAGTCGGTGAGATCAAAGAAGTGTCCGGCGGCTACGGTCGCAACTATTTGTTGCCACAGGGCTTTGCGATTATCGCTACCCGCGGCGCCATCAAACAAGCCGAAGAGCGCCTCGCCGCCCAAGCCAAGCGCGACGCTGTGTTGCGTTCTGATGCCCAGATCCTGGCTGAGCGTATTGCCGGTGTTACCCTTACATTCACCGAGCGCGTCGGCGAAAACGACCGTCTGTTCGGTTCGGTCACCGCCAGCGACATCGCCGAGAAGTTGCATGCAGCCCTCGGGATCGAAATCGACCGGCGCCGGTTGGAACTCGACGAGCCCATCAAGAGCCTCGGGTCCTCCACGGTCCACTACCGTGTCATGGCTGGCGTCATTGCCAACGTGAACGTCGTCGTGACGGCCGCCAACGAAGCCTAGTCTTCGCTGCACCGCCCCTGAGTCTATTGCGACTGTGATGTTCGGTAGTCCCTTACCACATCACAGTCGTTTATTTGTCGAAAATCTACCATGACACAGCCATCCCTGCCCCACAATATCGAAGCCGAGCGCGCCACCCTTGGGT
>JBFYTT010000009.1:0-2594 GCA_041300425.1 Roseiflexaceae bacterium | reverse complement strand
GAATGACTCAAGCCGGCAGCGATGCGCACCGAAACAATAGTAGGCGTCGGTGTAGCTGTCGGTGTAGCTGTCGGTGTAGACGTCGGGGTAGACGTCGGGGTAGACGTCGGGGTAGGCGTCGGAGTAGCCGTCGGAGTAGCCGTCGGAGTAGCCGTCGGGATAGATGTTGGGGTAGACGTCGGGGTGGATGTTGGGGTAGACGTCGGGGTAGATGTTGGAGCCAAGGTGCGGGTGTACGATGGTGTTTTGGACGGAGATCGCGTCTTGGTAGCGGTCTTGACAATCCTCGCAGTCGCTGTGCGCGTTCTGCTGCGGGTCACCGTCCGGGTTTTGGTGAATGTCGCGCGTATCGTTACTCGCGCGGGGGTTTTGGTGCGGGTCCGTGTGGCGCTGCGGCTCCGTGTGGCCGAAGCCGGTTTGGCACGAATGATGCTCTGCGCGATCGGCGTGTCTGCCTCCGTCGCCGGACGCATCGCATATGAATAGTCGACACCGAGCACACCAATACACAACACCAAGACTGCGCTGAGGACGCTGATAGTGAGGAATCGCCGCATAGAGACCTCCTATATATGTATTTTTTGGGTATAAAAATCTGGCACACCTGCACGCAGCAGATATGGTAGTTCGCCGGCCAAATATGTACTTACGCAACAGGTAATGTTGCTATCCTAGCCAAAAAGAACTTTTTTGTCAATATTTACAAAAAAAATACCGCCCGTGGTCGGCGTCATGGGTACGTCGCTGACGGTATAATCTGCACATGACAGATACACGCCACGCAATGACCGTCATCGGGGACATGAATGTCGATGTGAGCTTGGCAATCGACGCCTGGCCGCACGAAGGCGGCGACGTTTTGGCCCACGCCGTGACCTGGAGTAGCGGCGGAACGGGGTTGAACTGTGCCGTCGCCATTGCGCGACTCGGCTACCCGGTACGTCTGTGGAGTCGCGTCGGCCCTGACCCTGCTGCAGAACAAGTCATCGACACTGCTCGTACCGCCGGAGTCGACATCGGGGCGATGCAATACGACGCAACACATGCAACAGGGCTGTGCATCATCCCGGTTACTCCGAGCGGGGAGCGAACTTTTTTGAGCGCGCGTGGCGCCAACGTGCAGTGGCACGCACCGGACCAGCCCGTGCACGGGCCGGGCTGGTTGCATGTGTGCGGGCATGCACTGCTGGCAGATCCCCAACGTGCCCAGGCAATTGTGGCGCTCCGCCGTGCGCAGGCGGCAGGTTGGCAGACATCGCTCGACTTGTGTGATCCACTGGCTGCGCAGGTCATGCCTGTCTTGGCCCAACTCGATAGACCATTGACCGTCCTGATGGGCAACGAACGCGAGGTCGCGGCGGTGCCTGACGGATTTGCACGCTACGCCCAGATTATCGTGACCAAGCGCGGCGCACGCGGTGCCGAGGTGTGTGTCGGGGCAGAGCGGATTGCACACCCGGGGTACGTGGTAGATGCCATCGACACGACTGCCTGCGGCGACACGTTTGGTGGCGTCTTTTGTAGTGCACTGTTCCACGGTGCGACCATGGTCGACGCATTGTCCGTCGCCAACGCCGCAGGTGCGCTCACCGCGAGTCGCCGCGGTGCCGCCGACATCGAACCGACGCGCCGCGAGATCCGTCGTTTTCTGCTCGATAACCAACAGACTCCGCCGGTCTGGCTCACGCAGTAGTCATAGAAAGAAGCACCCATGCCACCCATTTGGAAATCGCACCTCGACGCCCTCCAAATCAGCTCTTTGGCCGACATCTTTCGCACCGCCAAACCCGTCATTGGGATGGTCCACTGCTGGCCGATGCCCGGCGCGCCTGGCTACCAGGGCTATGGGATGCGCGACATCATCCGCCATGCGCAATCCGATGCCGAGGCGCTGATAGCCGGCGGCTGTGACGGCATCATCGTCGAAAACATGTGGGACATCCCGTTCCGCGCTGGCGCACACATCCCGCCCGAGAGCATCGCCGCACACGCAGTCGTGGCCGCCGCGGTACGCGAAGTCTGCCCATTGCCGATGGGGATCAACCTTGTCCACAACGGCGGAGTGGCCCTGTTGGCCATCGCGATAGCCGCCCGGGCCGAGTTCATCCGCGTCTGTATGTTTACCGGTGCCGGTGTCTGGGATGCAGGCAGTTTCGACGAAGGCTGTGCAGCCGATTTGGTGCGCCGCCGCAGTGAACTCCATGCCGAATCGATCAAAATCTTGGCCGATGTCGACAAAAAGCACTCCGTTCGGTTCCCCGGGATCGACTTGGCGACGCACATCGAGTGGACGCGCTTTTTTGGGGCAGATGCCCTGATAGTCTCGGGCCGGATGACCGGTGATGCGCCTGATTTGGGCAAAGTGCGTGAAGCCAAAGCACTCGCCGGTGACCGACCAATCATCATCGGGAGCGGGGCCGATGCCGGCAACATCGCCGCCTTCATGAGTGTGGCAGATGGGGTCATCGTCGGATCAAGCATCAAAATGGGCGGTGCAATCGCCGAACCTGTCGATGTCGAGCGCGTCAAACGGTTCGTGGACGCCGCCCGGGGCGCTGCGTGAGCGGCCAGCGCCACATCGTGATGCCCAGTGA
>JBFYTT010000007.1:0-10867 GCA_041300425.1 Roseiflexaceae bacterium | reverse complement strand
ACACCCAACTGTATGGTGGCTTGATCCGGCGCAGCCGAAACAGCCCCACTGGCACTGACACTGAGCTGTGGTGTAGTGGCACCGAACCCACCCATGACGGAGCCGACGCCGGTCATCATGGCGCGTGTGGCATCAGCGGAGTTGGGTACGATCATGGTACCTGACATCATCCCGACACCGCGTGACATCCACAAAGACGGCAGAACGGCGCCGATGAGGCCGGCCAAAAAAGTCCCGATTATCAAAAAAGCAATGGTGTACTTCGACATGCAATCTTCTTTCAATAAGAGTCCATCAGAGAGACGCCGCGGGTGTTGCGAAAGTTTCGCCCCCGCAGCCCTCTCATGAAACATTAAATTCCGTACAATTCGCTGTACTTCGCATTGAGGTAGCGGAAATACGGTTCGACGCTCAAATCTTGACCCGTGACGCGTTTGAGCGTGGTCGGTGCGTCATAGCGACGCCCGGTGGAATAGAGATTTTTTTGGAGCCATGCAAGCAACGGCTGGTAGTTCCCCTGTGCGATTGCGGGGGTAATACTTGAGTCTTTTCGTTGGGCAGCCTCGAAAATCTGAGCGGACATCACGTTGCCAACGGTGTAGCCTTGGAACGAACCGCCGACGATCCCCGCGTACCAATGAACGTCCTGCAAGACGCCGTCTTTGTCGTCTTTGGGGGTAATACCGAGGTCACTGGTGTATTTGTCGTGCCAGACTTCGGCCAGGTCACGGACGTTGAGCGAGCCCTCGAGCAACCCGAGTTCGAGCTCGAAGCGGATGATGACGTGCAGGTTGTAGGTCACTTCGTCGGCATCGGTGCGGATCAGCGAGCGCTGTACTTTGTTGATGGCGCGATAGAAGGTCTCGAGCGATACGTCTTTGAGCTGTGTTGGGAAGGCAGCTTGCAGACTGGGGTAGTTGTGCTGCCAGAAAGTCCGCGATCGGCCGATTTGGTTTTCCCAGAGGCGTGACTGACTTTCGTGTACGCCACTGGATGTGCCATTGGCCAACGGAGTGCCCTCGAGCTCGAACGCAACACCTTGTTCGTACATTGCATGGCCGCACTCGTGGATGACGCTAAAGATACAATCGCCCAAATCGTTCTCACGCGCGCGGGTCGTGATGCGGATGTCGCCGTGGTGGAGGCGGATCTCGAATGGGTGCGGGGCGGTATCGAGGCGACCACGATTGAAGTCATAGCCCACTTGCTCCGCAATCGTGCGAGCATAGGTCAATTGCTGGTCGATGGGGAACGGTCCGGCCAAACAGCTGTCGTCGATTTGTTGTTTTTTGCTGATGGCATCGACCATCGGAATGAGCCCTTCACGCAGTGACTTGAACAGCGGGCGCAGGGTGGCTACGTTCATTCCACTATCGTGCATGTCGATGAGCGAGTCCATCACATGCGCGCCTTGTGGAAAGAATCCTGCGTACTGGCGGCTCATTTCGACCGTCTTTTCAAGGAACGGCACAACTTTTTTGTAGTCGTTGGCTGGGCGAGCCTGTGCCCATGCCATATAGCTGGTGTTGATGTGCTCGGTCATCTTGCCGACAAATTCGGTCGGGACGCGCGTCGCGTCGGCATAGTCTTTGGCGGTGACGCGGACAATAGCGCTGTCGATGCTGTCGGGGTCCCATTGCTCGGCTTGCTTCTGGAGTTTTTCGAGCAAGTGACCGATCTCGGGGTCGGTCATCTTTTCGTGGGTGAGCTTGGACATCAGCGCCATCTGACGGCCACGTCCTTCACCGCCACCGACCGGCATCACACTCGACTGGTCCCAGTTGAGCAATGAATTGATAGCGTTCCAATCAGATAATTCTGCGAGTTTCGCCTTGAGTTGGGTCAATTCGTGCGACATGTTATCCTCGATTCTATTCTGCTGCTGCCAAATACGCGAATTGTTCGGCGGTGAGCGGCACCACCGACAGCCGACCAAGCTTGACGAGGTACGACTCGGCAAACATTGGCTGGGCTTTGATATGCGCCAAATCGTAGCCGTGTGGCAGTTCTTTGGTCGCCTGTACATCGACGACCGCGAGTTTGCCGGTGGTATCAGCCGGATTGACATACGGCGGGCTGATGACCGTGGCAATACCGGCACAACGGCGCTCGTCACCCGTGTGATAAATGATGCAGGTGTCGCCGACTGCCATGGTGCGGATGAATATCAACGCCTGATTGTTGGCCACGTTGTCCCACATCGTCTGTGTATCGCGGACCAGATCTGCATATGCATAGACATCCGGTTCCGTTTTAAGTAGCCAGTGTGCCATCGGTTCCTCCTTCACGAAAAATCCCGCGGACCTGTGCGACGCCGATTACCCCCGCGGCAAGGATAGCCATCACCATGCAGACGACAAACGTACTGCGCGGACCACCTGTGGCATCATACAGTATACCCGTCAGTGGGATCCCTATGAGTGGTGCTAATCCCCAACCCGCCGCAGTGACCGCCGCCTGCGCACTCGCGACCATCCCCATGGGGGCGCGCTTGGCCGAAATCGAAACCAACATGACAAACGATAAACCAAATCCACTGCCGCGTACCATCGCCCCGAGGAGCAGGATGATCGGCGTTGCTGCAGTTGCGTAGACAAGGTGTGCGACCGCCACAATCAGGCAACCGACCATGAGGGTGCGCTCGGCCCCAAAGCGGTGTGCCAACCACGGTGCATTGCGCATCCATGGGATTTCGGATATGCCGGTGAATCCCAACAACAAACCGATGTACAACCCACTACCGCCCAGGGTGTGCATCATGATGCCCTCAAACGTCCCACTCATGCTCAACGACCCGGCCAACAAGAACGACGTGACCAGAATGATGCGCATCCCTGGGTCGTTCAACATGGGTCGCCACGAGGCATTGGCACGTTCCACCGCGGCATCCTCGTCGAGCAATAGCCCCAGACCTGCAACACACAAAAATCCCACAAATGCCACTGCGAACATCGGCATATAACCGAAGCGCTGCCACAGATACCCACACACGGTCGCGACGGTCGCAAAGCCGAGCGACCCGTACAAGCGCATCGCGCCGAAGTTGACGCCGTTTTTCACGGCCATGCGGGCCACCAACCCATCGCCGATACCGGCAATAGGACTGCGCACAAACGACATCAGCAACATCAATGGCAAGAGCTGCCAAAATGTGTCGCCATACCCCAACCACAACATCGACCCGCCCACCAGTGCGATACAGGCGGCCAGCAATGTACGTCGCTGTTTGGTGCGATCTGCCAAGTTGGCAATCAAGGGTGCGGCAAACAGCATCATGAGCGGCAACATCGTCGCAAAAATGGCTATCTGGGTACCAGTCAAGCCTATTTCTTGGAAGTGGACATACAAAAACGGGATGTATGACCCGACTACACCCCAATACCCGAAATAATAGAGCGCACCACGAACGGTCGGACTCCGCAGCACGCGTGGGAGTGTCGGTTGCACCATAGCCTCGATTCACTGTTTGTCTGCGTATTATACGAGACGCTTCTCGCTCTGTGTGACACCCGGTATACTGTAGGACAGACAAAAAAAGGAAGAAGGGTATTCGGATGCATATACGTTTTCATGTGGGCGGACCCGCCATCCACCCTGTTGCGGCGCAAGCAGAACGCATCGCCTCGTGGCTTGGGCCCGACTACCAAACGAGTATTATGGCTGATACCGCAGCGTTTGCTGACCTCGATACCGTCGACCTCCTCGTGTTGATGGGGATGTACTGGCCCGGGATGAATGCCGACTGGGCCGGCAATATGACCTATGCACCCATTGAAGAGCCAGCCAAATCGAATTTCCGGCACTATGCACACGCACAGCGACCACTGGTGATCCACCACGGTGCAATTGGGTGCTATACCGATTGGCCCGAGTTTGGCGACACGCTCGGGGTCACCTGGGGAGTCAAACGAGCGTCGCATTCGCCGTTCGTCCGTCATCAAATCCGCGTTGACGGGCAACCTCACCCAATCACCGCTGGTGTTTCGGATTTCGACATCGACGACGAGCTCTATCATTCGTTGCGCATCGACGCAGCGCGCAATCCACAGCATCTGCTGTGGGGCACGTGGGAGGGCGGTGACCATCCCGTGTTGACGACGCTCGATGCATCACCGAGGAGCGGCAAAACCGTATTCAATGCACTGGGACACAACATGCAGTCATTTGACCCTCCTGCGATGGCACGCATCTGGCAGAACAGTATCACCTGGTTGTTGTCGTAAACTCCGCCTGCCCACGGCGTATAATGCATGGAGATGCATAAACCGACCCTGTCGGTGGTGCACGACGGAAGTGAACAAGACGATGACACAATCCAATCAACCCCGGCGCAGCGAGCTGCTTGCCGCGGTAGAGAAGCGCAACCTCGACCATCGCGCCCATCGTGCCGGCTGGCTCCGTGCCGCGGTTCTCGGGGCCAACGACGGCCTCGTATCGACCGCAAGTCTGCTTATCGGCATTGTCGCAGCCGGTCAAGACAGCTTGGTCATCACAGCGGGTATTGCCGGCATCACTGCGGGAGCGATGTCGATGGCTGTCGGCGAGTATGTGTCGGTCAGTTCGCAAACCGATATCGAGACTGCAGACAAAACGCTCGAAATCGAGCATCAGCAGATCGACCCCGTGGGCGAAGAGCTCGCCCTGACCGCAATCTACGTCCAGCGTGGGTTGTCTGAGGACCTCGCCCGCGCCGTTGCCAAAGAGCTCCATGCAAAGGACGGACTCAAGGCGCATCTGATAGACGAACTCGGCCAAAACGAAGCGACAGTCGCGCGGCCATTGCAGGCGGCTGTTGCTTCGAGTATCAGCTTCATCGTCGGCGGGATAATCCCATTCCTCGGCGTTTTCGCACCGTCATTGGGCGGCAAAGCGTATGCAATTGTCGTCATGTCTCTCATCGGATTATTGCTGACGGGGGTATTAAGCGCGCGCACGGCTGGTTCACCGCTCATCAAAACCACGGTGCGGATTGTCCTCGGAGGCATCATCGGGATGGCAATCACCGCCGGCGTCGGGCAACTCGCGCATATTTCGGGGATATAACATGGTCGACTTACGCACACAACACGATGCACTCATCCATCGAATATGGCAGCACGATGCCGAATATTTCGGCACGATGAGTCAGTTAACAACCTGTGATGGATATGTGCTCTATACAAACCCTGGGCTCGCTGGCCGGTACGACCCCAATCACGTTGGGCTTCTTCGATTCGGCAATGACGAAACGGTATCCCAGATTGAACGAATCATCGCCCACTTCGATGGATTACAGCTCGACAGTGTGATTTATCTGGATCGCATGCATCGTCCTGACACGCTGCACGATGCGTTGGACGCGGCAGGTTTTCGACCGAAGCTCGAATGGGGGCAGTACGATTTGATGGCAGTATGCGGTGCTTTGCAACCAGCCCCCGCCCCCTGTGTGCTGACGCACCCCAGTAGTCTGCCCGAGTTTCGCACCTGGGCTAGCCTCGATGGCGTCGACGCTTTTTCTGATGCCGACACCATGATGGCCTTACGGATCACCGAGTGTAGTAGCCCTGCGGTCATCCCGACCATCCTCTGGTGCGACGACGCGCCTGCAGGGCGTTGCCTCGCGTACATCTACGACGGCATCGGCCGCATCGAGGGTGTGTATGTCGACCCGCTGTTCCGGCGCCGTGGCTTGGCCCGGGCAATGGTGGCAGCGGTCGCAGCGGACATTGTCGCCGCTGGGGCCATTCCGTATCTCTTTGCCGAGCACTCCGGCGATGCACAACGCATGTATCAGGCAATCGGGTTCGAGACACTCCTCGAAAACGCCGTAACGACGTGGGTACGTCCTTACGGATATACGCCGGCATAAGACGCATCCGAGAGCGCATTTTGGTATCATAGGAACACCACGACCAGAGAGGGGATACTATGGCGACGCGAGATGCATTTGAGCACGACCCCCATCGCCCACGGTACCATTATGTCGCCCCGCAAGGGTGGCTCAACGACCCCAACGGATTGATTCAATGGAAGGGTGAATATCACCTTTTTTATCAATTCAACCCACATGCAGCGGTATGGGGAGCCATGCATTGGGGCCATGCGGTCAGCACCGATTTGGTGCATTGGGATGACCTCCCTCTCGCGTTAGCCCCGGACGCCCCATACGACCAAAGCGGCGTCTTTTCGGGGTGTGCAATTGTGCATAACGGTGCACCGGTGATTATGTATACCGGAGTCAATAGTCCCCATCAGCTCCCGTGCCTTGCATACGCAGATGAGACGATGCGGTCTTTTCGCAAAGAGCCGAACAACCCCGTAATTGCGACATTGCC
This sequence comes from Roseiflexaceae bacterium, assembly GCA_041300425.1. Classification (GTDB taxonomy): domain Bacteria; phylum Chloroflexota; class Chloroflexia; order Chloroflexales; family Roseiflexaceae; genus UBA965. Next base: position 4,553 of record JBFYTT010000007.1, on the reverse strand, counting down.
CGACAACTTGGTGTATGACTTCCGCGACCACAGCATGTGGCACGACGGGACCTATTGGTATCAAATCCTTGGTTCCGGTGATGGCACGCACGCTGTCGCGCCGTTGTTTCGCTCGGTCGACCTGCTGAGCTGGGAGTACCTCGGCCGGATGATTCAATCGGACGATCCCATCAACGAACAGCTCTACGAATGCCCGGATTTTTTTGCGAGTAACGGCCAGCATGTGTTCATCACCTCACCACTCCCGATGCGTCGGGTCATTTACATGAGTGGTCAATTCGACGGGCAGACGTTTACACCGACCAAACGCAATCGCGTCGACCACGGTGTGAGTTTTTATGCGCCGCAGAGCTTCACCGATGAACAAGGGCGGCGCATCATGATTGGCTGGTGTCAAGAACAACGTGTCGAACAGGCGTGTCGTGCGGCCGGATGGCAAGGGGCGATGACATTGCCGCGTGTGCTCGCGCTCGATGCGGCAGGCGATTTGACCTACGCTGTCGCCCCAGAATGTGCAGCCCTCGTAGCGCGGACCATGGTGCACGCCAAACACGTGTCGTGGCACCAACTCAGGCATCAATTGACCCATGTTGCCAGTCGCACCTACCGAATCGCACTGCAATTGGCGGCCAACGGTGCACATGCCGTTACCCTGATTGTCCGGAGCGACCAATCGACGGGCGAACAGACAAGCATCACCTGGCGACCGACCACCAACGAGCTTATATGCAGTATGGCACGCAGTAGCATCAATGCAGGTACCAGTCACGATGTCTATACCATACCACTGCATCACAGCGTCGGCAGCGCCCTTTCATTGGACGTCTATGTCGATCATTCGCTTATCGAAGTGTATGCTGGTATGCACACCGTGTGCACCTTGCGCGTCTATCCCAACGGGACTGCGGACCGCATCGATCTGATTGCAGAAGGCGATGTCGCAATTACTGATTGTCTGGTGCAACACCTTTCTCTTTAGCGCTGGTTCAACCATTCACCGGGCAGCACCGCTGCAGGCGATCACCACTAAGGAACATCCATGATTGTCGATCAAGACTACTCGTTGTTTTTCTGCTTCATTCCGATTGTGTTAATTGCAGTCGCATTCGTGTATATGTGGCGAGCGTAAATGGACAGGGGGCGTGTATGACCCAACAGTTGCATCTACAGTCACTCGTGTTGCGCATTTTGAATGACTACAAAGCGCAAGGAATCGAAGAAGGTGTGCAGGTCACTGCATATCATCACGGCACACGTATCGTCGATATTGCGTCGGGGACCATCACGGGTATCAATGCACTTCGTCCCGACGATATGATTTATTCGTGGTCGATGACCAAAGGGATAACTGCCCTCGCCGTGCATATTGCGGTGCAAAAGAATCTGCTAGCATACGATGACTTCGTTGTGCGCTATTGGCCGGAGTTTGGTGCCAACGGCAAACAGCATGTTACCCTCCGTCAGCTGCTGATACACACCGCAGGCTTGCCCAATATGCCGCGCGTATCGGTCGCCGAAATGTGCAACTGGCAGCTTATGTGCCGCCATTTCGAAGAAATGCAGCCGCTATCCCACCCCGGTGAAGTCCCCGCATACCACGCAATCAGCTACGGCTGGCTTGTCGGAGAAGTCTTGCGGCGGGCAACCGGCAAAACAGTTACCCAGTACGTTCAGGACGAAATCTGCAAACCGCTCGGGATTACCAATCTGCATATTGGGCTACCGGCCGAACGTACGATTGACACTGCGCGTCTGACGTTCGACGGTGTCCATGGATCGCTCAATCTTGATCACTGCGGCACCCCTGAGATGGTCGACAATCCCGCATTATTCGCCAATCATCCCATGGTTCAACAGGCTTGCATGCCCAGCATCAACATGATGACGAGTGCCCGTGCACTGGCAACGGTCTATGCGTCGTTGGTCGGTCACGGGGTCAACGGGGTGCGGCTGCTTACCGACCGTAGCGTTGACCACGCACGGAGCGTGCAGCGCTATGCCATCGATGCGACTTCGCAGGGAGTCATGGTCATGGGCTTGGGCTTTCAGTTGCCAGCCTACGACACGGTATCCGCCATGGCACAACGCCGCGGTGTCTTTGGTCATGGCGGATGGGGTGGGTCGATTTCGTTTGCAGATCCCGAGCATGATTTTGCGTTTGCGTTGACCAAAACACGGATGGTCAACAGTGAGGATACACTCCCGGTGAGTCTGGCAGTCGCCCAAGCGCTGCGTGCAGAACTCGGCATTCCTGAGGCATAGCATCACGACTGTCTCGCCGCCAGCAATCGCCACGCACACGCACCGCAGTATAGCCGTGTACATGGCATCGACGTGCATGAACGAAAGGATACCCATATGCGAAACGGACCAGAAATGGACGCGCTCCGGGAGCAATTAACCGCCCAAATGGATACTCTGATTGCCAGCGGCCGTGAAGAAGGCATGCAACTCTCGGTCTATCAGCATGGCTACCAGATTATCGACATCACCCGTGGTGTCCGCGATGATGCTGGTACACCCATGTCGCCGGATGACCTGGTGCTGGTGTGGTCCACCAGCAAAGGAATCACCGCTGCAGCAATTCACATCCTCGCCGAACGCAATCTGCTTGCGTATGACGACCCGATTGCCCGCTACTGGCCACAGTTTGCCCGTAACGGCAAAGAAGGTATCACGATTCGCCATATCATGTCGCACACGGCAGGTATACCTCATTTGCCCGACGACATATCGATCGAAACCATGTCGAACTGGCAAGAAATGATGGAACTCTTTGTCGAAATGACTCCCATCACGACCCCGGGCAAAGTGCATGCCTATCACGGCCTAACCTATGGGTGGCCACTCGGTGAAATCGTCCGCCGCATCGATGGTCGAGCATTTGCCCGCTTTGTCCAAGAAGAAATATGTGCACCGCTCGGAATCAAGAATCTGTTTTTCGGCGTACCGGCTGAACGGGCAGCCCAAAAGACACGGCTGAGTCACGACTTGGATACCGCAATCCCTGCTACTTCGGTCACTGCTGATCCCGTTGCAATGGCCAATCACCCCAGCATCCAAGCTGCGTCCATCCCAGCCGCCAACATGATGGCCAATGCACGTTCGATTGCACGCTTCTATGCGAGTCTCATCGGCGAAGGTGTCAATGGCGTTCGACTGCTGCCACCCCGGCGGGTCACAAACGCGACAGTCGTGCAGCGCTGGGGCATGGACCAGACGCTCGAACGCGACATGGGGTTTGGTCTCGGATACATCCTCGGACATTCGGTCCCAACCCAATCCTCACGGATCAACGCCTGTGGGCACGATGGCTGGGGTGGTGCGGCTGGGTTCGCAGACCCAGATTACGGCTTGGCGGTCGGGTTCACCAAAACACGGATGACCCTGAACCCCCAAAACCCCTCCACCAGTCTCGAACTGATGCAGACGGTACGCGCCGGTTTGCAAATCCCCGAGTAACGACCGATAAAAACGCCCGCCCAACGGTATGTTGGGCGGGCGTTTTGCATATCAGCGCGACGCGGTATTAGCTCTGGGTAATGACCACGACCGTCTTGCCTGCGCTGGGCGAAATCATGACCGACACCGTACTGCCGTCTTTTGTGTACATTTGCATTACCATTTCGGCAGATTCCATGCCACCGTCTGCAGGGGCATATCCTGCTTTGGCCATCGCATCACTATAGAACTTGGCAGTATCGGCAATCGAACCCGCTGACTCCACCATGAACATTTCAGGTGTTTGCATCTTCACCATTGCATCGGCTGGCTGCGGCCATGCTGCTTCGCTGATGGTTGCACATTCGGATGGCACCTCTAGTGGGGGTACCGCGTTAATGTCTGACAACGCATAGGTCCAAGAAAACGGCTCGAGATTGTCGCCGTTTTTGTTTTTGCCCGCTACGTCCCACTGCATCGTGTAGCCGTCTGTACGGTCTACAAAGACTGTGCTCTGGTAACTGCTCCCATCAGGCAACACATTGTCGTAGGTGTACTTGTCAGTCGCCCGACCGTTGATATCAGGACCCGCACCTGCTGCCACGAGATCGTACCCGAACGAGTCGAGAATCAGCTCGGGATTGAATACATTCGTGTTTTCTTCGGCGTTCGCCATGATGATGCATGTTTTTGGGGAACCACTGACCATGTAGGTTTTGTCCGCTGTGGTGACAAGTGCGGTCTCTTCTGCGTTGCCGGTCTGCGACGTTTTCCAGGTTGAAAGGGTTATTTCTGGTTCTGACTGTGCAGACTGTGTCCATGTCCAAGTATCTTCTTTGTCATCTGTGGTAACCGTATAGGTGAAGCGCAGCGTATAGCTATCGAGAAACTGGAGATTATCGTAGTACGAATCTGGCGTCCAGACGTCGGTTGCGTCAGACCCCGTAGCAACGGTAGTGTTTTCCTCTGTATTTGGAGCCGCAGTCGGCTCTTCCTCTGCTTCCGTGGCTTGTTCCGTGTCAGTCTGCACGGACGTGTCCGCCGGCGCGGTGTTTTGATCGACAGGCGCGGTAGTATTGCCGCATGCACTGACAAGAACACTCATCAGGAAC
>JBFYTT010000394.1:0-4635 GCA_041300425.1 Roseiflexaceae bacterium | reverse complement strand
GCACTGGTGCAGCAGGTCGCCGACGAAGAGCGTGCCAAGGCCACGGCAATTGTCGCAGCCCGCCCGCTCAGCGGTACCGTGATGGTGACGGGGTACGAGGGCACCGAACTGGCGTATGCCCGTATGTTGGTCGAGGCAGGGGCGCATGTGCCGTATGTGTCGACCAGTATTGGGCAAGATCCGTTGGTATTGCCTGATGAAATGTGGTTGAAGGCACACGGCACGAAGGAAGTCATCTACCGCAAAGCACTCGAAGAAGATGTCGCAGCCATTGATCGGTATACACCGGACCTGGTGTTCGGCACGACGCCGTTGGCCAGTGTTGCCAAAGAGCGTGGGATCCCGGCGATGTACTTCACCAACCAATTGGCCTCACGACCGTTCTTTTTGAGTAGCGGGATGGCGGCGACGATTGAGTTTGTGGCAGAGGTACTGACCAAGGGCGACCGCTACCGGTTCATGCAGGAATTTTTCGCCGACTAACGCGACAGCCGATGGAGAAACCAGCAATGGCACCTACCGTACTTCGTGACCTCTCGGATACCAGTGGATACTGGGCAGCAATATGGACGATGTGCCCCATGCCCGATGTGCATGTCATTTGTGATGCACCGGTGGGGTGTTTTAATCTGGTGGGTACTGCGGTACCCGACTACACCGATGCAGTCCCGCACATCGAGAATTTGACCCCAGCGACGATGACCGAACAAGAGGTCGGCGGCAAGGGGACCGCAGATAAAGTCAAATGGACGTACGACAACCTGGCATTGACGGGTGTATTAGAGAACAAGCGAGTGATTGTTGTATCGACCGCAGAATCTGAGATGATTGGGTCAGATCATTCATCACTGGTAAAGCAGCTCGGCACCGGCACCAAGTTCTACTACAGCAACTCACTCGCCGAAGACGAATGGGCGGGCCGCGACCGCGTACTGGTGTGGCTGTGGGACGAGTATGGCGCGCAACAGACCGCGACTGTTACCCCCAATCCACGCGCCGTCAACATCATCGGGCCGACGTATGGGTGCTTTAATGCACCATCGGAGCTCGAAGAAATGCGGCGGATGATCGAAGGTGCGGGTGGCACCGTCAATATGGTGTTCCCGTATGCAACCACACTCGCAGAGATGCATCGTTTGGCTGCGGGGGCAGTCACCGTGGTGCTGTACAAAGAGTTCGGCATGGGACTGGCGGAGCGCCTCGAGAAACCCATTTTGACTGCCCCATACGGAATGAAAGATAGCAATGCCTTTGTGCGCGCGCTGGGCGCACTGCTCGGCACGAGCGAACAGGCCGAGGCCTTCATCGCCAACGAAAAGAAAACCACCTTGCAAGCGGTCTGGGATTTGTGGCGTGGACCACAAGGTGACTGGTTTAGCACGCTGGATGTCGGGATTGTGGCAGGGCGCGGACTCGCAGACGGGCTGGAACGCTTTTTGGGTGAAGAACTGGGGATGAAGATCGCCTTTTCGACCGCACGACCACGGCGCCCGGGCGACTACGACAACGAAGCGACGCGCCAACACATCCACAAGAAGGCGCCGTCTTTTCTGTTTGGGTCGATGAACGAGCGCATCTATCTGCGTGAAGCAGGGGCACGCTTTACAAACTACATCCCCGCGTCGTTCCCTGGACCTGCGGTACGGCGCGCGGTGGGGACGCCGTTCATTGGCTACCGTGGCTGTGTCATCTTGATGCAAGAAATCGTCAATCGCTTGTATGACGGATTGCTCAACTTTTTGCCGGTCGATGGCGCCTACGCTGCAGCACGTGGCCAAGGTGGAGCGCCCGCAGCCGCCCCCTCTGGCCAGAGTGGGAACTTGCGCTGGTCGAGCGATGCCCGGGATTTGTTGGATGCAGAGCTGCAGAAATTGCCGTATCTGCCGCGTATCTCGGCATCGCGCCAATTGCAGATGGTCATCGAGGGGATTGCACGGGAACAAGGCGCAACAGAGGTGACGGTCGACTTGGTCAACGCGGGATTGGCTGCGAATCGGAGCTGACGCGTGCGTGACCCCGGTACCACGGGCGGGGCCCGTGGTACCGGTTTTTTGTGCATGGTACAATCCCCCCACAGACAATAGAGGATGCCATGAAACAGGCTATTACACGGATTGAGCAACGGATTGCGCAGGCTGCACAGGCAGCGGGACGGCATAGCAGCGAGGTAACACTCGTCGGTGTGAGCAAAACACACCCCGCAGAACTGGTACACGCGGTCTATGCTGCAGGCGTGCGTATCTTTGGCGAAAATCGGGTCCAAGAGGCCGAGGAAAAGATTCCACGGTGTGCCGAATTGGCCGGAATTGAATGGCATTTGATTGGTCATTTACAGCGAAACAAAGCCAAAAAAGCGGTGATGCTGTTTGACGTTATCCAATCGGTAGATAGCCTGGCACTCGCGCAGGCACTGGGCAGATATGCCATAGAACTGGGTCGCGCGCCGGTACGGATATTGTTGCAGTGCAATGTATCGGGCGAAGAGACGAAAGAGGGTATCGCTGCGCACGGGTGGGAGAGCGACCCGCAGGTGCGTGCCGATGTCGACGCATTGGTACGTGCCATTGCTGAAGTCGAAGGGGTGCGCATCGAAGGCTTGATGACGGTAGCGCCGTATAGCGACGAGCCCGAGTCGGTGCGCGGCGTGTTCCGTTCGTTGCGACTGTTGCGTGATGCGCTCCAACCGCTGCTGCCTGGTCATCAGCTGTCGACTTTGTCGATGGGGATGAGTGGCGACATCGATGTTGCGATAGGCGAAGGTGCTACCATGGTACGGGTCGGTCGGGCGATTTTTGGGGAGCGGCCGACGACGACGCCCTAGGGGATCAAATAGGGACGGGCAGGCTGCTCGATGGGGACAACAGAGGTGGCGACGATGAGGGGCCGAGGGACACCTTCACTCGACTCGACGGTGATGGTACCGCTGACGCGTACCCATTGGTCAGAACGGAGTTGGCCGGATTTGGCCCACACGATGCGCATCCCCACCCCGCCGGCGTCGGCGGTGCAACACTTGAGGACATAGCGGGCCAACATGAATTGGTCGTTGGGGAGGTCGAGTTCTGAGTTTTGGACCACAAATCCCTCGATGACCGCCGCGCTCCCCGCGTAGGGTGTGACGTCGACGCTACTGGCAACCGCCCATTCATAGAGATTCCACTGCAGGGTATCTGTGGTGGGATCGTGTTGTTGTTGGGCTGCCGGCACGACGGCGTTGAGAGAACCGAGTTGACTGACCAACGCGGCTGAACCCAACGGTTTGGGGGCAAAGGCGACCGCGATACAGACCGGGATGCAGAGAAAAATCGTGCTGAGTTTGGGTGGGGTGGCGGGACTCGACCATGAAACCGCCCCAAACAGGAAGAGCACCAGTGCGCAACCGTAGACGAGCAACTCGTAGCGTGGGTGAATGTAGAGCGCCATCTGGCCCATGGCCGTGCGGTAACTCAAGATGCCCGCGAGCGTGCACAACACGATGGAGAGAATGACCCGGCGAAACGCTATACCCATCCGAGTGCTCCAATGATGAGACATGCAGCGGCGGTTAGGAGGGCAGTGAATGCGACCATGCGCACGGTGACCTGGGTCCCGAACGCACCGATGAACATCGGGATGCTTTTGAGGTCAATCATTGGCCCAAACACGAGAAACGCCAGGACGGCATTGGGGGCAACGGTGCGGAGCAGTGCGAGACCGACGAACGCATCGACGGTCGAACAAATAGCCATGATGACTGCGAGCGCCATCATCGCGGGGACTGCGAGCCATGGGTTGTCGGAGAGTGCTAGGAACCAGCCGTTGGGGACAAAGACTTGTACTGCGGCAGCCAATACCGCCCCAAAGACAAGAAACCGGACCATGTCGAGCCAATCGGTCGACGCGTGGCGGAGCCACACGAGCACGGGGAGCTCGTCGTCGGAATGGGTGTGGGTGTGTGTACTAACGACGGTCGTGGGAGCCTGGAGCGGGAGGAGTCGAGCGGTCACGACAGCGACCAGGAGTGTCAACCCGATGCGCCACCAGACAAACCCCCAACCCGTTACCCCGACAAATGCAACACTGGTAGAAATGAGCACGATGGGGTTGATGACCGGCGCAGCCAGCGCAAAGGCATAGCCGAATGGTGCAGGCGCACCGCGACTGATGAAACTACGGGCAGCCGGCACCGAGCCACATTCACAGACCGGGAAGAAAAGCCCAATGAGCCCGCCAGCGACTGCAGCGAGGGTGCGATTGCGTGGGATTTTGGCCATGAGCCAGACCGGATCGATGAACAGGTGAATGCCCGCAGAGACGAGTGCGCCCAGCGTCAAAAACGGCACTGCTTCGTAGAAGATACCCAGAAAGATGATGACGAATTGTTCGATGGTGGCATTCATCTGTCTATTGTAGCCCATGTCGCTGGTGAACCGTCAGTGGAGTGACACGATCCCGCGTTGTAACGCCACCGCAACAGCCTCGGTGCGACTCTGGACGTGGAGTTTGGCAAAAATATGACTGACATGGGTTTTGATGGTGTTTTCGGAGACGTGTAAGGCATGCGCTATCGCACGGTTAGCATCGCCGCGGACCATCAGCGTGAGGACATCGAGTTCGCGGAGTGACAAGTCATCAGGACCCGTATCGTTGAGCCGG
>JBFYTT010000372.1:0-2640 GCA_041300425.1 Roseiflexaceae bacterium | reverse complement strand
ATGGACGCTGCCGCCACCCACAGCCGAAATGCCGTGCTCCAGCATGGTGTAGGATGATGACGGGGCGTGAATATTTCAAGCAGGTACATCATGGACACCGAACAGCTCTATACATACCTCGAACGCAGCATCACCGAACGCCATCTGGCCGGTGACAAAGCTCAACTCCAAAAATTGCAGAGCGCCTGCGGCGTCGTCATGGCCGCGGCTAATGACGCAGATGCGGTTGCGCTGGCCAAGCGCTTCCAGATTTTGGCTGCCCGGGCCGCCAATCTGCTCGAAAAACTGGGCGAAAAAGGCGGCCGCTGATGACTGTCACGCTCGCGCGCATCCGTGATGCCCAGGCGGCCCTGCAGTCGGTCATCATCGCCACCCCGATGATCCCCGACGACCAACTCAGCCGCCGCTTGGGCGCGCGCGTCGTCCACAAAGCCGAGTCGCTACAGCGCTCGGGGTCGTTCAAGGTGCGCGGCGCCTACAACGCCATCCGCATGCTCGACGACGCAGCCCGGCAACGCGGCGTGGTCACCAACTCGGCCGGCAATCACGCCCAGGGCGTCGCCTTGGCGGCGCAGTTGTATGGTGTGCCGGCGACGATTGTGATGCCCGAACACGCCCCGCTGACCAAGGTGACTGCAACCCGCGGCATGGGTGCCGAGGTGGTACTGCACGGGGCCAGCTTCGACGACGCCGGCGTGATGGCGCGTCAGCTCCAGGCAGAACGCAATCTAACCTTCATCCATGCCTTCAACGACCTCGATGTCATCGCCGGCCAAGGGACGATCGGGCTCGAAATCCACGCCGCCCTGGCAGAAGCCACCGTCATCGTCGTCCCCATCGGTGGCGGTGGGCTCATCGGCGGTATTGCCACAGCGCTACGGGCACTGGGGTCCAAAGCCCGCATCATCGGCGTGCAGGCAGCCGGCTGTGACGCGGTCAGACCGTCGCTGGCGGCGGGCCACCCCGTGCGCATCGAGGCGGTGCGGACCATCGCCGACGGCATCGCGGTCAAACAACCCGGTGAACTGACGCTAGCCATTATCAAAGAATTCGTCGACGATGTGGTCACCGTCGACGACGAACAAATCGCCGCCGCCATCACCCACGCCGCCCAGGCGATGCACTTGGTGGTCGAAGGTGCTGGTGCCGCCGGGCTGGCTGCATTGTTGGCGGGTTTGATTCCCCTGCGCGCCGATGATGTGGTCTGCAATGTCCTGTGCGGCGGCAATATCGACGCCAACTTCCTCGCCCGCGTCATCGAGCAGGTGCTGGTCAAGCAGGGCCGCTATTTGATGTTGCGTGTGCTCATCCCCGACCGGCCGGGCAATCTGGCCCCGTTGTTACGCACGGTGGCCGATCTGGGCGCCAATGTCGTCGACGTTTTTCACCGCCGCGCCACCGCGCTGGTGCCCATCGACCGGGTGGGCGTCGAGCTGATCCTCGAGGTGCGCGACAAAATCCACGGCGGCACCGTTATCACCGGCTTGCGCGCCAACGGCTACGGCGTCGCAGAGCCGGGCGAATGGTCGGCCCAATGACCCACCACATCCGCCTCATCGCCAGCGACATCGACGGCACCCTGGTCTGGCGCGGCGTGTTGCCCGACCGCAATCGGCGGGCGTTGCAGCGTGCCCAGGCAGCCGGCTATCAGGTGGTGCTGGCGACCGTGCGCAAGTATTCGTCTGCCAAAGAAATAGCCGACCTGGCCGGCATCGCCTGCCCGCTCATCTGCGAAGGCGGCGCAACGGTCTATGACCACACCGGCGCCTGTCTGCGTAGCATCACCATCGCCACCGACCACATGCACTACATCGCAGCCACGGCCGATGATTTGGGCATCCCGCTACTGATGACCGCAGATGGCGTCAATTATGCGACGGCCGGTGCGCGCAGCGAGCTGTCCTTGTTCCATACCGACATCAGCGTCACCCACGCACCGAGTGCACGTCAGATTGCCGCGGACCATGCCGTATCGCGGCTCATCGTGGCCGGCGCAGCCGAGGTCACCGCGCTCAGCGCCGCCGTCGCCCACCTACCCCTGCGCATTGCCAATCACTACACCCGCGCCGGCGTGCTCGACGACGCGGTCGTGACGCACATCGACGCTACCAAAGAAGCCGCATTAACCTGGTGGGCCGCGCAGCACGATTGGCAGTGGCAACACATCATGGCCTGTGGCGACGCCGAGGCAGACCTGGCGATGGTACAGGCTGCCCACATCGGTGTTGCACCCGCCAACGCCACAGCGGCCGTCCAGGCCGTCGCCCGCTGGGTGGGACCACTCGCCGAAGACGGCGCAGTGGCGGCGGCGTTAGCGCACTTTTTGCAGATCGACAGTCAAACAGAATAGAGGCACTATGTTTCTCAACGGTAATCGCGACGGCGTCGTCGTATCGGTCCAGCACATCAGCATCCACGGCACCATCATGGTCGATGTAGCCGTCCAACTCAAAACCGAAACCGTGCCCCGCAGTGCCCGCCTCGGCCCCGAAGCTATCACCGGCGAGCTCAGCGCCGGTGCTCCCATCATCGTCACCTTTTTGATGAATGTGGTGACTGCCATTCGCACGGCATAACGCATCATTTTTGGATGAAAAAAGCAGGGCCGACATACGTCGGACCCTGCTGTGTGTCGTGCGC
>JBFYTT010000370.1:0-2829 GCA_041300425.1 Roseiflexaceae bacterium | reverse complement strand
TGTCGATGATGAATGGCATCGACAAGCCGCCTGCATAGTCTTCGTTGGTGCGCGTATTGCGGGTTTGATTGATCGACAGCTCAAGGACGTCCCGTGCGATGCGTGGAACGTCAGGAGACGTTTGGGTGTAGACGAGTGGGTCGCGCGCCGAATCAGGTGCCTCAAAGTTGACCAAGAAGCTCGAGCGGATACTATACGCTCCCAGCAAACCGGCCACGACGATGACTCCGATACGCCCAGCATTGGCATACCCGATGGTGCTTGCCATGGTAAACAACGCGTAGAGCGATGCCGCACCGACAAGCAGCGGGAACCCTGCTTGTATGAGCATATTGGTTGTAGAGCCATCGTTGAGCTTTTCGATCCCGACCGCTATAGAGAGCAACGCTAGCAGCACTGTACCCGGCAAGTACCAGCGTGTGCGACCGAGGTCAGTTGGGATTTTGGCGTAGAGCTGTAGGAGCCCCCACACGACCAATATATACGCAGGGAGACTGATGTGAATCGACAACCACGGCATTTTTTCGCCTGCCCAAGAAAAGAACACCAACGTACCGACAAACCAATACAGATTGAACGCAGTGAAGAGGCTCAACCGTGCAGTTGCAGTGTCGATTGCTTTGGTTCTGATGCGGCGAACGGCACTCACCACGGCTGCGACCACGATGCTCAATGAACCGGTGATTGCAAGTGGCTCGTGGAGACCGAGGATAAGCAAGTAGTAATACCATGGTTGGTCACCACGGGCGACGTTTTGTTGTGAACCAAGCCAATACGCCAACCCTTGGTACATCCCGTCAAGAATGCCTATCGGGTACGTAAAGAAGTTGCCGTAGAGCAATACAAAAATACCAGCCGTAATGCCAATTCCGACATAGACGTCTGCGCGTTGGTCACGCCACACTTCCGAGAACAGAGGGGTAAGGATCTGCTCACGCGGCCACAGTTGCATAATGGCCAAGCTGATACCACTGAGAAAGAAAAGGACAAATGCAAGGCCACTGCCGTTGAGTGTATCGGTGATGTCACCGTTCCAGACCCCAGCGAGGATGATTGCCTCGAGGGCAACTGATGCAATGGCGATACCCACCAGCGACAAATTCAGGTTGCGTGTCGTAGCGCGCTCCGAAAGGAGACGAAGCCCAACAAACCACACAAACAAGAAACCGATGATGTAGTAGAGTTCGTGTGTGGTCAGCGCTAATCCGATCCCGGTCGCCATCAACCACAACCATGATTTGTCACGACTGTCGATGAAGCGGAAGAATCCGACGACAATCCAGAACACCCACAATACCATGAGTGCATCATGTCGGGCAAAACGCGTGAAATAGAGCAGTGTTGGAGCAATCGATACAATCGCGGCCAGCAATAATGTCCCGCGTTTGCCGAGATACGGCTTGAGCCACAATGTAGACAATGTGAGCCCAATACCTGCCAATGCCTCGGGCAACCGTGCTTGCCAGTCGCCGTCACCAAAGAGAAAGAACGACACGAACGTCAGCATGTACAGCGCCGGCCCGTGGTATACCGGGTCGTAGCAGTAGGTTGAAGAAGTCAAGCCGCCGGCACAGGTAAACCCACCGGCTCCGGTCAAGAATCGCCACGAAACCCATGCATGGATGGATTCGTCGTGGTGCATTGCCATGCTCCCAAGCTGGACAACATGTAACAGGACACTCGCAATCAGAATCAGGACGAACGCAATTCCTTCCCACGTTATTTGTGGAAGGGAAAGTTGGCGATCGAGCGTGTTCGGCTTCACAGTCATAGTATCTCCCACAGCACAATTAACGAGCACCAAGTCCGAGGGTCATAAACGGAGCAATCGCTGGACGAACGGCCACATAGAAATCTGACGACCCCAGTGCCGCACCCGTGTCACGGAACAGCAGGAAACGCCAGGTCCGAATTGCGGTTTCTTGATCGAAGGGTTGTCGCAACACGTTGGTCAACAGCGAGGAGTTATCGTTGGGCTCTTCGGTCAGCCAGTCCGGTTGGAGGCGATACATCTGGTCTTCGGGGAACCACCAACGCAACGGGTATTTTTGAATCAAAAAGCCCGGCAACGTATTGTCATCGATGGATGAGAGATTTTCGTCGAGGACGACGATAGCCATCACTTCATCGGGTGGTGCACCGGGTGCGCCCGCAGGTTGTTCGGAGTAATTACTGAATGGTCGGAGGTACCAGTCCCAAATAGTCTCGTTATCGTGCCAGATTGGCATACTCAAGTCGCCGAAGCGCCGCATCGATGCTTCGCGCAGGTCTCGAATGACGCGCAGTGCATCAGGGGAGGTTTGGGTGTAGACCAGCATCTCGTCTGCCGTATCGCCCGTGATGAAGTTGATACGCCATGAGCTCCGGAATTCGTACAGTGCCAGAGTGCCACTCAGTACAAAAACCAACATGCCGGCGCTCCACAACGCTCCATGACTTTGGTAATGCGACAATGCAATGACGGCGCAAATCACCACGAAGCCGACGGGTATCCATGCTGCCAGATACGCAAATTGGCTCTCAGGATGAATCGCAAGTGTCAACAATGCCGTCGCAGCAAATGCCACGATTGCTGACATACCAACAACCGCAACCAGTGCGCTTTTACCGTCAGTTTTGGTGCGATGCTCACGAATCCAGGCATCGATAAGTTGCCCTGCTCCCCATGCTGCCAAAAATGTCAGCGGGACAAGTGGGTGAATTGTGAGCCACGGCATCTTTTCGCCGGCCCACGAGAACACAAAAAACGCACCGAGCGACCAATAGGCGAACAGCATACCCATGGCCAAATGCACCGATGGTTCACTGTGTGTCCGGAACATGCGAATA
>JBFYTT010000357.1:0-3228 GCA_041300425.1 Roseiflexaceae bacterium | reverse complement strand
ACCACGCACCGAAAAATCCTACACAAACAGACCACCCACGGCGATGCCGTGGGTGGTCTGTTTGCCCGACCTCAGCGCAATCGATTGCCGACAAGTAACCGGATGGCACGCAGATAGTGCCCGTTGACCCAGGCGACGATGGCTTCGAGGGTGGTGTTCGAGATTTTGCCACCGCCAGACATCAGCAGGATGCGCAGCGGCGCTTCTTCGGCCATCGCCTCGAAGAGTTTGTTGGTCGGGCCATCGGTGTCGCTCGATGCAACCCGCTTGAGGCCTGCACGGAGCTGTGCGTGAACCAGGCGGCCGAGGAAACTCTCGTGCATGTCGGCAATCGGGGTGTTGGTGGTAAATGATCCGCGTCGCAGCACCGATGACGGCACCGGGCCACCCCAGAGTGCGCTGAACGCTGTTGCCGAGAACCCGGCTGCACTCGGCTGCCAATATGCCTGCATCGGTGCGGTGGTTGCCGATGGCGTAATGATGTCCGGCGAAGCGACGTCGACCGTCACTGACTGGCGGATGTCGCGCGACGAGGCACCGATCTGGATGTCGTATGCACCAGACTCGACCACCCAGCTTGATTGTGCAACGTCGTAGTGCGCAAACGCACGGCGTGGCAAATGGAATGTCACCTGTTGGGAAGCACCTGGTTGTAGGTGCACTTTGGCATATCCTTTGAGTTCGTGGGTGGGTTTGAAGACCGTCGCGGTCTGGTCGTGGACATAGACCTGGACGATCTCGGCACCGGCGACTGCACCGGTATTGGTGATGGTCAGCGAGATGTCGACACCGTTGTCTGCGGCGACGGTCTGCTGGTTCACGGTGACGGTGCTATAAGCAAACGTGGTGTAACTGAGCCCGTGCCCGAAGGGATAGCGTACCGGGGTCTGCGTGGTGTTGTAGTAACGGTAGCCGACGTAGATGCTCTCGCGGTATTCGACGTCGCTGGGTGAGCCCGGGAAGTCGACGTGCGCGGGGTGATCGGTGTGCGTGAAAGGGATTGTCTCGGCGAGTTTGCCGCTGGGTGTGACGTCGCCGACGAGGATGTCGACCAGTCCAGATCCGCCTGCTTGGCCACCGAGATAGCCTTCGAGGATGGCGGGGACCTGATCGTGCCAGGGCATCTCGACCGGCGCGCCGTTGCTGAGAACAACAACGGTCCGCGGATTGACGGCGACGACCGCAGCGATGAGAGCATTGTGTGCCTCGGGCATACGCATGTGTTGCCGGTCGAGGCCCTCGGTCTCTTCGACATCGGGGAGTCCCGCACATACCACGACGATGTCGGCAGCGCGGGCGACTGCCACTGCGGCGGCGATGCGGTCGGCATCCGGCGCGGTTGCACGCGGGGTGTAACCCTCGGCATAGCTGACGGTGCCTTCAGCGCCGACACGTGCGACGAGCGCATCGTAGAAGGTGTCGATCTGATGCGGGCTAATCATCGAGCTGCCTGCGCCTTGGTAGCGTGGGGTCTTGGCAAACGAGCCGATGACGGCGATGCGTTGCGTCGTGGCAATCGGGAGCAGTTGCGTGTCGTTTTTGAGCAGGACCGCACCGTCGGCCGCAGCGCGGCGGGCGAGTGCGTGGTGCGCGGATTGGTCGTACGCACGTGGGTCTTGGAAGGCGGGGAGGGCTTTTTCGATCATATCGAGGAGCGCCGACACACGCTGGTCGAGGATTGCCTCGGAGAGAGTACCGTCGGCGAGGGCAGCCGCAATGGCAGCGGCGTGGATGTTGCCGTTGCCCGGCATCTCGAGGTCGAGCCCGGCGTTGAGTGCCTGGACACGCTGGTAGACCGCCCCCCAATCTGAGACAACCACCCCATCAAAGCCCCATTCAGTACGCAGGACATCGGTCAACAAGCGCCGGTTTTGGCTGGCTAGTGTGCCATTGACGGCGTTGTAGGCACACATCACGGTCCACGGTTTGGCGTCGATGACGGCATGTTCAAAGCTGGCCAAGTAGATTTCGCGTAGGGCACGCTCGTCGACGTGGGTGTCGATGGTCATGCGGCGGTATTCTTGGTTGTTGGCGGCGAAGTGCTTGATCGACGTGCCCACACCCTGCGATTGCACACCGTGGATGTACGCGGCGGCCATGTGTGACGAGAGAAAGGGGTCTTCGGAGAAGTATTCGAAGTTGCGCCCACCCAGCGGTGAACGCTTGATGTTGACACCAGGCCCGAGGACGACACTCACCGATGTCGCACGGGCCTCGGCACCAATGGCGACACCGACACGCTGGATGAGGTCGCGGTCCCAGCTACTGGCCAACGCCGAGGCAGTGGGAAAGCAGGTAGCCAGCACATTGTGGTCGAGGTTGACCTCGGTGCTACTGGCTTGTTTACGGACGCCGTGCGGGCCATCGGTGAGCATGATGGCGGGCAACCCGAGCTCGGGAACGGCGTGCATCTCCCAAAAGTTTTGACCCGAAACAAGGGCGATTTTTTGGGCACGCGTCAACGCAACCAGGCGCGCGTCGGGTGCGGTTGGATTCGTGTGCGTCATCGGGTGTTCCTCCGCAGTACGATGTATGGTGCTGATGGCTGGTGGGAATGCACAGATTGTAGCACAGCGACGCTCCCTGCCAGTGCATTCAGATGGTATAGATGTGGGTATTGCAGAGCGGCACAAAGCCCAGGTTCTGGTAGAGCGGGATGGCCATCTGCGACGACATCAAGACTGCGGTGTGCACTCCTGCGGCGGCATCGGCTGCCAGTAGCGCAAGCATCAGGTCCCGCGCATACCCATTGCGGCGGGCCTGTGGGGCCGTGTAGACCATGCTGATGTAGCTTGTTTGATCGGGCAGGCGCAGGGTACGTGCGCGTGCCAACACCCGAGGGCCAGAGCGTACGGCGACATGCGTCATCTGTGGAGCTGCGACGTTTGCTTCGTTCAGCCAGATCATCGCCTCGGGGTCGGCGGTATTGCACGGACCGATGTCGGCAACGGTCAGCATATCGACAGCGTGCGTGGGCGGCACGGGGGTGTATTGCCGCAGGTCATAGGACATCAGGGATTCGGATGCGTCGTAGACGCAGCCGAGTGAGCGGTAGATGCGGTCGGTCGCGGGGCTGTGTTCGGCGACCGTGAGGTATGCACGGGGCATGGGAGGAACCGCCCGGATGACTGCCAATACTGCAGAAGCATCGTCGTCCGGGGATGCGACATAGTAGTCGTCGATGGGCTGCGTGCTGCCGGTTGGATCGGCGAGGCGGATCCCCCACGC
>JBFYTT010000348.1:0-12538 GCA_041300425.1 Roseiflexaceae bacterium | reverse complement strand
ATGTAGCCTTCGACGGATGTTTTGACGGGGCAGGTGTAGATCTCGCCGTCGGGGATATTGCGTTCACCGAAGCACGGTACGACCCCGATGCCTTTGATGCTGAAGCGCAGGTCCGTCCCTGGGCCTTTGATATGGACCTGGTCTGTGCGGCGCATCAGGGCCTCGAGGGGCTCCA
The DNA here is from genome assembly GCA_041300425.1 of Roseiflexaceae bacterium. Lineage (GTDB taxonomy): Bacteria > Chloroflexota > Chloroflexia > Chloroflexales > Roseiflexaceae > UBA965. The sequence goes on along the minus strand of JBFYTT010000348.1, from coordinate 12,363 downwards.
TCGCGCGTTGCATTGCGTCGTAGTCGACCCCGGCGCAGACATTGAAGTAATAGTCCTCGAACGCCTCGGTGCTCATACCGGCGGATTGGGCCATGGCGGGCGATGGCCAGCGCAAGACGACCCATTTGGTCTTGGGGACACGGACTTGGGAGTGCACGTGATTCCACCAATGACGCTCATAGAGGTCCATTTTTTCGCGGGGGACATCGCTCATCTCGGAGGTGTTGTGCGAACCGCGCATGCCGATGTAGCACTGCACGCCCTCCATGCGCTGGCGTTCGACGGCGCCGATGAGTTGCATCTGATCGGCGCTGGCCGCTTGATACAACGCACGCAGGACCGGTTGCTGGTAGGTACTGACGAGCGGTTGGCCACCGACCGCCGCGACGGCTTTGATGAGCGCAACGGTCATGTCGGTGGGGATGTCGTAGGCTTCGATGAGAACCTTCTCGCCGGGTTGGACGCGCACCGAGTGGCGCACGAGCAGTTCGGCCAGGCGTTGCATGCGGGGGTCAAGCATAGGGAACCTCTTCACAAAAAATCAATACCCGTAGTATACCAAGCTCCTCTCAGGCCTTGTGTCAAAGTGGGTGGTCGATAGTGGTACACTGACCGGTAGGTCAGGATGTGATTGAAAGAGCCAAATGATGGATGATAAAGCACGAAATCGCTTGTTGCTGGTGTTGTTCCTCGGGGTGTTGATGGCTGCGTTGGACATTGCCGTCACGGGGCCAGCGCTCCCCGCGATGACCGCGCAGTTTGGGATGTCGACGTCGACGGCGTCGTGGATTTTTGGGATTTATATTGTCGCCAATCTGGTATCGACGCCGTTGTTGGCCAAGGCATCGGACCGCTATGGCCGGCGCACGAGCTTTCTGGCGAGTGTGGTCCTGTTTGGCATTGGGTCGCTGGTGGTTGCGAGTGCCACCGATGTGACGGTGTTGTTGGTGGGTCGGGCGATTCAGGGATTCGGCGCGGGTGGGATTTTCCCGGTCGCGAGTGCGGTGGTAGGGGATGTCTTTCCCATCGAACAACGTGGGCGTGCGCTTGGACTGATCGGCGCAGTCTTTGGGATTGCGTTTCTGGTGGGGCCGATTATCGGCGGCGTGTTGCTCATGTTTGGCTGGCCGTGGTTGTTCTGGATTAATCTGCCCATCGTGGTGTTGATTATCGGATTGGGTCTGCGCCTCTTGCCAAACACCCGCGGGACCGAAAGCAAGCCGTTGGATGTACTGGGCAGTGTCTTGATGAGTACGATTTTGATTGCGTTGGCGTATGGCTTACAAGGAATCGGCAGTCAGAGCGTTGGGATATATGCAATCGTCGGTGCTCTGATTGCAGTGCCGGTGTTTGTCTGGGTCGAGCGCCGAGCGGTTGATCCGGTCGTGACGATGGCGCTGTTTGGGCGACGACAGATTGTGTTGGTGTTGGCATTGGCATTTGGGTCTGGTATTGCCGAGGCGGTGACGTTGTACCTGCCGTCGCTGTTGGTGATTGCCCAGGGGATGACACCATCGGCTGCGAGCTTTCAATTGGTGCCATTGGTCTTGGTTATGGCGATTGCATCGCCGTTGTCAGGGCGGTTGTTGGACAACGTCGGTGCCAAGCCGGTCGTTGTGAGTGGCATGGCGCTGATGACAGCCGGATTGCTGGTGTTGGGCTTGTTTGCCAGTAGTATGGCCATGTTCTACCTCTTCTCGGTGCTGTTTGGGTTGGGGATCGCCGTGATGTTGGGTGCCGCATTGCGCTACATGATGCTCGGCGAGACAGCGGACGACGAGCGTGCCCCGGCCCAAGCGTTGTTGACGATTACGATTAGCATTGGGCAGATGATTGGTGCTGCATTGATGGGGGCCGTGGCGAGTGTCGGCGGTGCGGGGGTTGCCGGTTATGCAGATGCGATGCTCGTGACCGCTGTGGTCATGGCGGTCCTCGTTGTGGCAGGGTTGTTGCTCAAAAACATCAAGGCGCCAGCCAAGGGAAGCGTACCTGCAGGGCACTAGGAGCGGTCGCTTCGAACCAGTGTCGCCGCAGGCGTTGGTGTTTTGTCCATGCTATAGTGCAGGCACCGAATGAATGTCCGTGTATGAGGAATGACCGTGGAACGACTGCGTACGATATCTGTGTTGCCCTGGGTCTGGCGCATGGGGATGATGGTGCTGTTGCTGATTGTGGTCAATCCCGCAGCGGCCCTACGTACCGTCGTCAGCCCCACAGCGCCTGAAGTGGGCATGCTCCCCGATTGGCTGACCCAGGGGCAGTTGAGTATCGTCGAAGACATCGCGACGCGGCCGTTCCGTTGGTTGTTGGCAGCACCCAAAGAACCTGTTGCAGTGCTCAATCGGAGCCTCGATGTGACGCTCCTGCGGGCGCAGGTCGTGCTGTTGCAGTGGCTGGGTGTGCCTGTTTGGCAACGCACGTCGCTGGTGCTCCAGCACGACGAGCCCACCGAGATGCGCGTGCGCGGGGCAACGCTGAGTTGGACGTTTGCTGTGGGTACGCAGGTACGTCGATATAGCACGGTGATGCCCTATGGGTTCCATCCCGTGCAGGATCACATCGAACCGCTGACCACCACGCGTTATGACGCCTACGGTATCAGTGGCAGTACGGTGTTGACCAGTCCTGGTGACGACCGGCCGCGGCTGGCACGCTGGTACGCCATGGAGACGCAGGTATTGCTCCAGCCGTGGATGCGTTGGCTCTTGGCTGTCTGGGTTCTCGTGCCTCTTGCTGCTGCCTGGTGGTGGTCACGCGGGCAGGCCTGGTGGGTCGAGCCTGCTGTGGGCTTCGTGTGGACCGTGCCATGGCTGTGGAGTGCGTTGAACGGCACCGTCGCTACCCTCGAACCCATCGTAGCGGTTGGTGTAACCGTGCTGGCGTGGGCGGTCATCCGCCGGTTCGGTGATCAGTACACTGCGCTGACGCGTGTGGTCGTTGCGGCCGCCGCAGTCGGTCTGCAGGGGATGCATGCGTATGCCACGGCGTATTGGATGCAAGGGGTTGACTTGGCTGCCATTCCTGATTTTCAGGCATACCTTGCGTATCTCGGTCAGATGCGTATGGCGATGCCCATCCCGCTGTTGAGCATCGAGTATCTGCTTGTCCATAGTGGCATCCCCGGCATCTATGCAATCGGCTATCTGACGATGTTGTGCCGTGCAGTGGTGGTCATCGGCCTCGTGTTGGCGTTGCGCGATTGGTGGTGCACGCCGCGCCAGGTCGTGGTTGGGGCGACGCTGCTGGGATTGGCCATTGTTGGTCTGACGTTCGTGTTTCGTTTTTATGACCGCAATGTGTGGATGATCTACGATGCCTGGTTGGGCGCGTCGTTGGTCATCCTGGTGCGCGTGCTCGAGCGGCAGGTGGTGACGCGGGCGGGTCTGTTGCTGTTGGGTTGCTGCCTTGCTTGGCTCGATAGTCTGCGGCCGTTCATGATGCCGTTGGTGCCGTTGCTGGTGGTGTGGATTGTGATGACGACCCGACACGTGCCGGGGCGCGCAGCCTATGTCTGGTTGGCACTGCCGCTGGTCCCCAATCTGCTGTGGCATGCGTATCACATCACGGTGTTGGGTCAGTGGTCGTGGAGCAGTCATGCCGGTATGAATGTCGCACGCGCCTGGATCCCCGAACAGGCCCTCGCTGCGATGCGGGCAGCGCCAGCCGATATGAACAGTGCCGGGTATCGAGACGTCAGCAATGCCTTGTTGGCGGCAACCACGAGGTGGATTGTCGCGTACCCCGGCGCTGCCCTGCAACAGGGATTGGACCTGCTCTGGGCGATGGTGACTATCCCGGTCGAAATGCGCCGGCTCAACGATGGCGGTGTGTACACGGTCATCGAACATCCTGCATCCGTCGCGGTGTGGGCGTATCGGGTCCTCTGTGCGGGTGCCTTAGCGCTGCATGGCTGGCTGATGGTGCGTGTCCTGTGGCGCCGGGATTGGCGCAGTGTGTGGTGGTTGCATGCGTCGTTGCTCTGTGCGATTGTCGCAGTGAGTGCCCTCACCGAAAACGGCGAACAAGCGCGCTTCATTGCTGCGATGGTCCCGGCATTGCTGTGCCTGCCGTATGGTCTGTTCCGTACGGCGTACCGCAGTATGCAGAACGAACGGAACCCCGTATAATACAAATATGACCCTGTTGCGCATTGGTGCGCTGACCAACAAAAGGAGTACCCCATGGACGGATATGGAATTACCTTGGTTTTGCATTCGTGGCTACGCTGGGCAGTGGTCATCACCGCCCTCATGACGCTGGTGCCGTCGATTGTCGGCTGGCGCAATGGCGCCCATTGGGACGACACCAAGAGCAAATGGGCGTCGTGGTTTGTGAACACGACCAGCATCCAGTTGGTGCTCGGCTTGTTGCTGTATGGAGTGTTCAGCCCCGTATTGCAGAAAGCATTTGCCAATTTTGGTGGTGCCATGAGGGACGGCGTATTGCGCTTCTGGGCGGTCGAACACATGATGATGATGGTCATCGCCGTGGCGTTCGCACACATTGGTGCTGCGCGTGTCAAGAAGGCAGCCAGCGACGTCGCCAAACATCGCGTGGCGGTGATTTTCTTCGGGTTGTCGATTTTGCTTATTGTTGCTTCGATCCCATGGCCGGGTTCAGGCGCAGACCCACGGCCTTTGTTCCGCTTGGCATTGCCCTAAATGACCATTGACCTGCGTGAACGCATCCTCATCGAGGCCGCGATGCGGTTTGTGGCATCGGGGTATCACGCGGTTTCGATGCGCGAGATAGCCGAGGGTGTGGGCGCTTCGAAAGCGTCGATCTACTACCATTTCACCGACAAAGAATCTCTGTTGTTGGCGATTATGGAGCATTCCTTGGTGCAGCTACAGCGGATTGTCACGCAGGCAACCCAGCATACCGGTACCATTGACGAGCAACTCACCATCATTGTGACGGGGTTGCTCGATCTCGATGGAGTCCAACGGGCTGCGATGCGCTTGGCTATGGTCGAGTTGCAACATCTGCGTGAGGTGGACCGTGCGTCGTTCGGGGTGCGCTATGAGCGCCACTTCATCGCGCCGATCCGGTCACTCCTGAGCGCGGGAATACAAGCCGGTACGGTACGGCAGCTCGACGTGATGTTGACGACATGGGCGTTTTTGGGCATGCTCTACCCGTTCTCGATGTCGTCGAGTCGGAGCCGTGACGCGCGGACGCAGGGACAGGCGCTGGTCGAGTTGTTCCTCGGCGGCATCCGTGCGTGACTCCTGCACAGCAGTGCAGGATACGCTCGGATGTACCGTTACAATCGCGTAGAGCCACGCAGTGCTGCGGTGGTGTGTACGGTGTATGAACGGCGTGCAGTTTTCGTAACCCTCATACAATCCAGAACGTGCCCCGCAGCTGACGTACCCCATTGAGGCTGCGCCGTAGCGCACACACAAGGCCCCAGGCACACGTGCCTGGGGCTTTTTTTCATACTCTGCTGCGTGATGCTCCAGCAATCGTCCTACGCGGTCGTGCTGGGGACGGGGGCTGCCGCGGCACGTGCGACCAGTTCGGCGGGAGTGATATCGGCGAGGGTGCGCAGGCGCAGGGCTGCGTCGGGCATCCAGGCGTCGACCAGGGATGGGATAGGTACCGCGACGGAGCGCATACCGGCACGGTTGGCGGCGGTGACCCCGTGGGCCGAGTCTTCGAAGACCAGGCAGTCTGCCGGGTGGGCGGCCACGTTGGCGGCGACGGTGAGAAAAATCTCGGGCGACGGTTTAACTGCACTGACGTCATTGGATGTCACGATGGTGGCGAAATGCTGAAAAATGCCGTGTTCGTGGAGCCAACGATGGACCCATTCGCGATTGCCGCTCGAACCAACGGTCAACGTGATGCCGTGTGCAATGGCGTAGTCGAACAATGCATGCACGCCGGGCCGGATGGGTTGTGTGCTGCAGTGCTCGAGGAGTCGCTGGTAATTGTGGGCCTTCCAATGGGTCCGATCGATGGGTCGCCCCATGCGGGCTTCGAGTGCGTCGTACGCATTGAATCCGCCGGTAGTGCCGAGGCCTGTGCGCCATTCGCTGAGCTCGAGGACCTGGTCGTGGGCCTTCCACATTTCGTCGACGACGATGAAATCCTGTGATTCGGTGTCGAGAATAGTACCGTCGAAATCGAAAATAAACGTGCGTATGGCCATGCACTCCCCCATATTGGTATGATGCTATATCGTACCACGGAGGAGGAACCGATGAACAATCAGCGTGCCGGTGCAGTGATAGCCGTGACTGGTGGGGCGCATCGCCTCGGGGCAGCCATTGTCCAGCTCGCCGCACAGCGGCAGATGCGCGTGGCGGTGCATTACCATCAGGCACACAACGACGCAATCGCTTTGGCAGATACGGTGCGGGCAGCAGGAGCCGAAGTGTTGCTGCATCAGGCAGATTTCATGCAGGTCGGTGCAGCGGCGGGATTTGTCGACGCCGTTTGTGCGCACTATGGGCAGCTCGATATCTTGGTCAACAACGCCGGCATCTGGGGGCGGACCCCGTTCGAAACAGCCACGACCGCAGATTTTGGGCGGTTCAATCGTATCAATGTCGAGGCAGCGTTCGAGGCCATCCAAGCGGCACGGCCATGGCTGGCGGCGCAAGCGGGTGCGGTGGTCAATATCTGCGATGCCGGGGTCTATCGCCCGTGGCGTGCCTACGCACCATATCTCGCCAGCAAGGGTGCCCTCACGCAACTGACCCACAGTCTGGCGCTCGAGCTCGCGCCCGAGATCCGTGTCAACGGCGTCGCGCCTGGGTTGGCATTGATACCCGCTGATTGGGATGAGCAGCGTACCGCCCAGGCGAGTGCGCACATCCCGCTCAAACGGGCCGGGACGGCAGCAGATGTCGCGCAGGCGGTACTCTATTTGGCCGAGGCGCGCTATGTGACCGGGGTTATCTTGCCGGTCGATGGTGGGGTCTCGCTCCGCTGAGTTATTTGGGGCGGACTTGGCCAGCGGGGCGGCGTTCGCCGCTGGCTTCGTCGGTCACGCCCGCCTCGGCATTGATGCGATCCTGCAGGCGAGCAATGGCTACATCGGTGGTGCGCGCCCCCCACAATGCCAAGAACATGCCAAAAATGAAAATCATGACGATTTCGAAGAGCGTCGCAAACACAAACAGTGCCGAGCCGATCACGAGGATGACCAACGCCGCTCCCGCCACCGAGAACATCAATCCCAATGCATTGCGGAAAATCTTGCCCAGCGGTGCCCTCCCAAGGATTTCGTGTACCGGCAACAGAAATGCCAGTAGGGTGAGCCACAAGAGTGCGATGTCGACAAAAAAGAACGCCACAAAATATGCGTATGCGAAATCTGTCTGGTTCGAATAGAACCAGATGTTGACGAGGCAGGTATAGAAAACCCCGGCCCACACATACATCACGAGCACGCGTTGGCCCATGTTGACGCGTACGCCGCTGAGGAGCTCACGCCACGGCGTGGCCTTGCCATCAACGAACCGGCGTGCCAATGTGGTCAACCCACCACTGGCCAACGCAAAGGGTAACGGTGCCAACAGTGCACAGACAACCATGCCCAGGTAGAGCTCGCGTTGGGCGAACACCACTGCCAAGTAGGGGAGCGGGATTGCCACCGCGCACCAGAGTGCATTGGCTGCAAACACCAAAAACAGCTCTTCGAAGAGGTCGATGCAGGCAGCCCAAAACGTGCGAAATGCGATCATGAATCCCTCACTGTGTACGTCGGGCTGCCAGCACTGCAGCCAGACGGCGGATGTTTTGGAGCTCGTGCCAGGGCCATGGCGCAGGCACGAGGAATGCTTCGATTGCCCTGTCTGATACGGTCCGCCGACGTTGGATTTCGTGGCGTTGCGACAGCAGTACGGGGATGTCGCGGATATTCGAAAACCGCCCGGCTATCCCAGACCACGCACCGTGCCACGCAAGCCCAGCACAGGCAGCCAGTTCGTAGGCCAGAATGTGATGCCACAGGCGCCACCACAACGCAGGAGGTAGGCAACGTATCAACGTCCGCCAGCGATTGCGACCCAGGAGGCGCTGCTTAAACGGCGACCCCTGACCACTCGTCGCCGAATAGACATGGCGTATGTGTGCAGTAGGGCAACTGAGTGTCTGCCAACCACGCAAGATGGCGCGCCAGGCGAGATCGACGTCTTCGAGATAATTAAAAAAATCGTCTGGGAATAATCCAATATCATCGATCATGGTGCGTCTGAGCAACACCGCACCACCACTTGCACCCGTGACTGCAAACGGCTGTGCCGGCAAATCACGCACGGGATCGGTCATCCCATGGTCCAGTGCTACTCCATCGCGCCGCAATACGATGCCGTTGCTGGCAATCAAATCGGGTGCATGGTCAAACACCATGGTCGCACTGATTGCACCGACACGGTCCTCACACGTGCTGGCAGCACGCAACGCAGCTAATGCTCCCGGCTCGACAAATGCATCGTTATTGAGCAAAAAAATCCATGGATGGGTGCACGCAGGCAGGGCTGCATTGTTGCCGCCGCTGAACCCGATATTCGTTGGCAATGCAATGCAGGTGATGTTCGGGTGGGTGGTTTTGAGCCATGTGACGCTGTCGTCGTGCGAGCCGTTGTCGACGACGATGACCTGGTCACCGACCACGAGTTGGGGCACGAGGGCTGCGAGACAGTGTTGCAGAAGCGCACAGCCGTTCCAGTTGACGATGACAATCGACAGCAGGTCCGTCATTTGCCGCCGCTGAGCATGTTCCACCAGCGCAACCAATTGGGTTCGGTGGGTGCGGCGGTTGTGGGTATGACGGGGTCAACGGGAGCGGTAGTGGAGAGTTTATCGGGGAAGGTGGGCATCATGACGATGTCACCGGTGCGTGCATAGCCTAATTGCTCACGGGCAACGGATTCGGCATAGTCACGCGACTCAAAATAGGTTACCGAGCGAGAGAGCGTCGTGTTTTGGTCACGTAAGCGGACAACATTTTGGGCAATCCGGTCACGGTATTGTTCGAGCTGTGTTTGGCGAACGACCTGTACGACGAAGTTATAGACAAACAACACCGATACCACCAACAAAATGATGGTGGTCGGTGTCATTCTGCGCCGTCCGGCAGATATCATCTCGCGGAGCGTTGAGCGTCTGCGATTCTCTGCCGATCGTGTGCGCGTACGCTGAGACATACGTGCACCAGCCTTTGCTTAACTGTTGGAGCGCGTCTTTGGCGCTTCGAGCAGGAGTGGCTCGTCGGCGTTGGCCGACATGGTGCTTTGACCACGGAACAGACCGCCCGGCTCGATGTGCAGGGCCGATGTCATGATGTCACCCCAAACCTTGCCGCTCGGCGAGATTTCGAGTTGGTCAACAACGGTGATGACCCCACGCACTGCGCCCGAAACATGGCAGTTCTGGGCTTTGATGGTCGAGATTACACGACCGGTCTCGCCGATAATCAAATTACCGAGCACTTCAATATCACCTTCGACGGTGCCATCGATACGCATGTTGCCGTCGGATTTGATGGTACCCACAAAGCTGGTGTTACTTCCAATCACCGTCTCCGGCTTCGTATTGGTCACCATGGCGACCGCCGGTTGCGGTTTTTTGTTTCCGAACATTGGTTTCCTCCGTCAGGTTGGCAGGATAATTCGGCATAAGAATCGACAAAAGCCGGCTGATTGCAGCATCGTCGGGTCTGTACTACAGCGCAGTATATTGCATCTTGTATGCATGGGCAAGATGAAAAGATATCAGACAGATGACAAAAACACCCAGAATTCCTCACCTTGATGCAGTCATTCGGCACCGTCGTGACGTACACCTGTAGATTCAGACGGTCTGTTGGCTCGCTGTCGGCGTGGCGGGCGTTCGGTCCAGAGTGGGTCGTGCCAGCCCAGTGACCGCAAAAACGCCCGATCGTGTTTGTCGAGTTGTGCGTGTGCAAGCAGTTCGGGACGTCGTATAAATGTCCGTTCGAGGCGTTGCTGACGGCGCCAACGGGCAATCGCCCCGTGATCGCCGCTCCGCAATACCGGCGGGACATCCAGCTCTTGCCAGACTGCGGGGCGGGTATAGTGCGGGTACTCGAGCAAACTATCGCTATGCGACTCTTCGGCCAACGAATCAGCATTGATGACGCCATCGAGCAACCGAGCGACGGCGTCGATGACCACCATGGCGGCGAGCTCACCCCCTGTCAAAACATAATCACCGATCGACAGTTCCTGGTGGACATAGCGCGTGCGTACTCGTTCATCGATGCCCTCGTAGTGACCGCAGATCAGCATGAGTCGGGGCTTGCTCCGTAGCTCGTTGGCGATGGCTTGGGTCAACGTGGTGCCATCGGGTGTGAGGTAGATGATATGTGGTGGACGTGTATCCGCATCGCCAATCGCTTCGATGGCAGCGGCAAGCGGGGCAATCTTCATGACCATACCGGCACCACCACCAAATGGGGTGTCGTCACAGGTGTGATGTTTGTCGGTGGCATAGGCGCGGATATCGTGGACTTGGGCGTCGAGCAGACCATCTGCCTGCGCACGCTTGAGAATGCTTGTATGGAGTGGGCCTTCGAACATCGCAGGGAACAATGTCAGCACGTCGACACGCATACCCATACCTCATCCGTGAACTGTGCGGCCAACCCCTTGATTCGCACGCAGACTTCACGTACAATACAAAAAACAGCACAAACGTGCTATCAGCCGCAGCCACAACCATTGTACACGAGTCGCCCAACTGATGGAGGACGCACATGACGACGCTGACCATTGGCGCACCAGCCCCGACATTCACCCTGCTCGACGACGCAGGCAACACCGTTGACCTGGCCGCGTTGCGCGGGCAAACAGTGGTTTTGTACTTTTATCCCAAAGACGATACTCCCGGGTGCACGACGCAGGCGTGCGGGTTTCGCGATCGGTATGCCGAGGTGACCGACGCCAATGCGCTGGTGTACGGTATTAGTCCAGATTCGGTCGCTTCACACGCCAAATTCAAAAAGAAATTCAGCTTGCCGTTCCCGCTATTGGCCGACACCGACCATGCGGTCTGTGAGGCGTATGGTGTGTGGAACGAAAAAAGCATGTACGGCAAAAAATACATGGGCGTGACACGGAGCCACGTGGTCATCGGCCCAGACGGTACGCTCGTCGACGTGCAAATCAAAGTATCCCCCGAAGAAAGTGTCAAGCGCGCCATTGCAAGCGCCACTGCTGCGCGCAGTTGAGGTATCTCACGCGCTAGAAAGACCGCACCATGACACAACGTTTCTTGACGGGTGAAAGCACCCGCCGTCTCCGCTGGATTGTGACGCTCCAGGGCGGACTCGACTCATTGTTCCGCAATCGGCGCGATGTCTTGGTCGCTGGCAGCGTGCCCTGGTTTTTGACCCCTGAGTCCCGCGATTCGGCGACGCCCGATTTGTTTGTTGCCATGGGGGTCGCACGTGGCGAGCGCACCGCGTATCGCCAGTGGGAGGAGTCCAACATTGTCCCGCAGGTGGTCTTTGATATCATCGCGCCGGGCACGAGCATGGTCAGTGCGACGCGTCGCCTCAAATTCTACGAGCGCGCCGGTGTCGAAGAATACTACATGTACGATCCTGATGCCGGTGAAGTCATCGGCTGGGTGCACAACGGCATTGGCTTCGACGAAGTACCAGCTATCGAAGGCTGGACCAGTCCCCGGCTCAACATTATCTTTGGCATGGAGGACGGTGAGCTCTTTCTGAGCCTGCCAAACGGCGAGCGCTTTCGTAGCTACGTCGAACTCGCCGAAGTCGCCGAACGTGATCACGAACGCGCCCAGCAAGAGCACGAACGTGCCGAACAAGAACGCGCGCGTGCCGATTACCACGCCGCCCGCGAAAAGATGCTCATCGCCCGCCTGCGTGCCCTTGGATTTAACCCCGACGAGGTCACGGCCGACAACTTCGCCGAGAGTATCGACACCAGCGAAACGCAATCGATCGGCTGAGTGCACTGCACGCCGTTACATTCTGCAAGAACAGCGCCAGACGGGTACGTCTGGCGCTGTTGTTTGGTGTGCGTAGATGCTCAAGGCGCGTGCGCGGGTGTCTCGGATGAGGCAGTCATCCAGCGCAGGTTTGCCCTGTTCCACCGGGGACGATGAGCGGAGGGTTCCCTGCTTCCTCAGGCACGGATGGTGGAGTCCTCTGGTTCCCTCAGGCACGGATGGTGGAGTCTTCTGGTTCCCTCAGGCACGCGTGGTGGAGTCCACCTGTTCCCTCAGGCATGCGTGGTGGAGTCCACCTGTTCCCTCAGGCATGCGTGGTGGAGTCTGCTATGGCCCCAAAACCGTTGACACACATCGCTAGGTCAGTTGCCAATCATTTTCGCACTGAATCGGGGTGCGGTAGTTGAT
>JBFYTT010000345.1:0-2598 GCA_041300425.1 Roseiflexaceae bacterium | reverse complement strand
ATGGACTACCCGTTTTTCTTCGGGGTATTGGACCGTGACGGGCTTTTTAAACAGGTACTTGAACGTTGTGCCCAAGCCTTTGAAGAATGCACCTAGCATGTGACCCTCTCTAGTTCCCTGCGGACGTATTAACCAGTGTCACCCCACGCTTGGCGTGTTTTGGTGTTGCAATGGCAGACACGATGACGACGACGAGCAAACCGATAACACCCATGACGACTTTGGCAATCACGCTGTCAGTGGGGAACAACACACCGAAGATTGCGGTCATAACGACGTTGAACAACCCCATCGGCAACAAAATCTTCCAGCCCAAATGCATCAGTTGGTCATACCGTACGCGCGGGACCGATGCGCGCACCCATACCGACAAGAACGAAAGCGCGGTAGTTTTGAGCAAAAATGCCCCGAGGGTCAAGAGGCCTTGGACAGCATAGGCGATGGTGTCACCGTTACTGGTTTTGACGGCTGCCACGAGTGTGTCGATGCCAGGGAAGTTTCCGCCCCCCAAAAACAACACGACCGCAATAGCATTCATCGCAATCAGCTTGATGTACTCAGACATGAAGAACAGCGCGAACTTCATCGAACCGTATTCGGTGTTGTATCCACCGACCAGTTCTTGTTCTGCCTCGACGAGGTCAAATGGTGAGCGCACGACCTCGGCCGTACTGGCTATCAAAAAGATGATGAATCCCAGGAACTGTGGAACGATGTTCCAGAGGGTTGCTTGGCTGATGACGATTTCTTCGGTACGAAAGGTGCTGTTTTGCATGACAACAGCGAGTACTGCCAGTCCCAAGGCGAGCTCATACGAAATCACCTGAGCCGATGCACGTACCCCGCCCATCATCGAGTACTTGTTGTTCGATGCCCATCCCGCTACGGCGATGCCATAGACGCCGATCGAAGTCACTGCCAGCAAGTACAGCACGCCGATGTCCATCGGCGCATAGTGTAGCCAGTTACCGCCAAGACCATCTGGCCACGTACCCAAGGGTATTGCTACCCAAATGATAAGTGCCGGGATCACAGCGAATGCAGGAGCCATGATGAAGACCCATTTGTCTGCCATGGCTGGGACGACATCTTCTTTGAGGAACAATTTCACTGCATCGGCAGCGGGTTGTAGCCAACCACCGAAGAGCTTTTTGCCGCCCGGGAGCGGGATGTAGCCGGCCCGATTGGGTCCGATACGATTCTGAAACTTCGCCAGTAAGCGGCGTTCGAAAAGGGTGAAGTAGGCAAACAGTGTCGCTGCAGCCAATGCAAGTACGAGACAACGTACCAGCAGGATGAGTATGTCAAACCAGGTCATCGAATCCTCCTCAGCGTCCTGCTATTCGGCACGCCGTATGGCGACGCGTGTATATGCACCAAGTGCGAGATGGAGCGGCGCGCCTGCCACATCGGGCATCAATACCTGACCGGCTGCGACGTTTTTGTCGATTTGGGCTGGGATTGTGCTTGTTCCGACCGGTGTGCTGATGGTTACCTTATCGCCAGCGTTGATGTTCCAGCGGGCAGCGTCAGTGGGCGAGATCAGTACATGCACCGGCACTTGAACGGTCGAAAGCTTGGAATCGGTGCTCCAACTCCCCCCGTTGTATGCGCGGACCGGGGTTTGTAAGAGCAGGCCAAACTCGCCCTTCGGTTCGAATGCCACTGCAGCAGTGTAGGTCAGCGGGAGCGGTGCAGTCGGGTCATCTGCAAGCGCGGCAATCTGTACACCGTTCCCTTCGGTGTTGGTGTATGACGTGCCGTCGTAGTACACAGAATCGTTGGCTTGACGGCCCCACGAATTGATACTCAGGTCAAGGCTTGTGTAGGTGATCCCCCCGAAACGTGGAATGCGTTGAGCGACCTCTTCGGTCACATCGCTTGTCACTGCATACTCCCAATCGCCGAGTACTGCGGTAGCGTTTTTGGACGCTGGCACTGCAACGGTGGAGCGTTCGGCGAGATACGCACAAATTTGCCAGGTTGGGTGCATGGCTGACGGTGCGGCCACTGCCGTGCGGAATCGTTGGACACGACGTTCAGCGTTGGTGAGCGTACCGTCTGTCTCAGAAATAGCCATCTGTGGCAGGACAACATCAGCAAGTTCTGCAGTGGTGTTCATGAACATGGTCTGCACAGCCAGGAATCCGTGTTTGGCAATGGTCGCCAAGCCTTCTGCTGCAGCTGGATTGTTGTTGGCTGGATCAAGTCCCACAACCAAGAGTCCGCGCAGGGTGCCGGCTTCGGCACGTGCCCAAAATTCATTGGCAGCTGCGCCATCTTTGCCTGGTCGGACGCCCAATGCCAGTGCGCCGGTGGTGTTGGCACCAGCGGTGAGGGCAATCAGGCCGTTGTTTGGTTTGCCACATTTGCCGGTTGCAATCGCGGCATTCGCGAGGGTTTGGGTGACGCTGACACCGACCTGCTGGGCTGTGCGGCCGTACACGATAATTGCGTTTGTGGCACTCATGTAGGCATCGACCAGCTTCTGGAGCTGTGCGTGAGTAGCGCCAGCTTGTTCGAGGAGCGTGTCGACAGACAATTTGTTGAGTTGATTGCGTACATCGTCCAAATTGCGGACGCGGCGATCAAACCCGC
>JBFYTT010000289.1:0-6888 GCA_041300425.1 Roseiflexaceae bacterium | reverse complement strand
GGCTTGGCGGCAGCGGCTACATCCTCATTCGATGGAACGTTTGCCGTACCGGGGTCAGTCAATAACGCTACCAATCAATCCGTGTACACCAACAGTTGTGTGTTTGCGGATAATCAACTCTGTGTCAAATTCGACGAAGTTCCAGCCAGTTATCCGTTCGCGTTCACCGATGTTTCTGCCAATCAGAGCCACTTGACCTGCGCGAACGCGGTGGCTTGTCCACAATACACGCCGAGTGACGGGAGCTGGCGCTTCACGAGTAACACCGCGCTCAGCACTACCCCCGCCGTAGGGAACACCATCAGCTTTCAAGACATGTCTATTGCACTCTGGGTCCGCCCCGAAGGACAATCAACGTCCGTACGGACAATCGTGCAGAGTACCAACAGTGGCGCACCGCTGCAGGTTGCACTCGCACTCGAAAAACCCGTCTTCACGCTCGGGGGCTCGACCCTCAGCGCACCGAACGCTTTGCCGCTCAACACATGGGCGCACCTTGCCTTTGTGTTCGAAAAACAAAAACGCAGCATGTATGTGAATGGAATATTGGTTGCCTCTGACAGCAACCCGGTTGCATACCCAGGGAGCTTCGGCAGCCTGCGGATCGGGCGTGATGCAGCAGCCAATTCGTTTGCTGGCAGCATACGCGATATCCAGGTCCAAAGCCGTGCACTGTCTGCACAACAACTGCGGATGTTGGCTAACACCTGTGAAGATCCCGCTTTGATGTCGTGTCTCCCACTCGTTGCTGCGGACGGCACTACAGACTACAGCACGTATGGTCAGACGCAGAGTGTTTCGGTCAGCGGCGCTTCGGTAAACAACTTCGCATCCGCTGCGCAGTACCCGACGGGGTTTGCAACGTTGTTGACCAGTCATGATTTCACCCTCATCACCAAAGTAAAAATCGCAGCCCTGACGCAGATCATTGCGCAGACAGGGACCGCGGTGAGTGGTGGCAATCAATTCAAACTCTGGGTGAACAACGGTGTTCCTACACTGTCCATGGGGAACGTCAGCGTCACCACGTCGGCACGGATGGTAGTCGGGAGTTGGTATGTCATTGCAGCGCGGATCAGCAATGGCACGCTGGCGTTGCGGTTGATTACTGCGACGGGCGTAACCTCTGGCGCACAGCAAACTGGCGATGCATTACTCCTGGGGCAAGAACCGTTCTCGTTTGGCGCGAATGGAATGAATCTCGACGCGTTCCGTCTGTATCGCACCGCGGTATCAGACGCGACCATCTTGGCTGTTGCACAGTATGCGCTCAACGGCAGATTGACGGTCGGGCTGAATCGCCCACCAGTGTCCGATCAGATGGACGTGAGTGTCGACGCCCGCCCCAAAATCATCGTCCCCGATGCAAATTTCGAGCGCATGCCCGATACCTGTAGTGCAATGACTGCCGCAGTGTGTTTGCCGTTCACCTCGGCCAACTATGGATCCAACGCATCCTATGCGGCATCGGCAACTGCGACACAATCAACGTATTATGGCCAAGGCTTCGTCGCACGTAATGCAATCGACAATAATCTCGCAACAATGAGCCATACAGGCTTAGAAGCACAGCCCTGGATCGAGATAGACCTCGGCAGTGTCAAGCCAATTCACACCATCCAGGTCTCTAATCGGACCGACTGTTGTGCAGAACGAATCAATTCAGCCGTTGTGTTTCTTGGGAACACGAGCTTCGGGCGCGAGAAAAACCTCAACCGCAATGCCGCAAATTCGGTCGCATGGCGGAGTGTGTTTTGTAATACCGCCAGTTTCAGCTGTAACGGTACCGCCCCGGTCAGCACGGTCACATTCCCCGATGGTACTGCAGCACGGTACGTCCGTATACAGTTGCAGGGAACGAATTATCTCCACGTCCGAGAAGTCGCCGTCAACGGGAAATTCTTCTCGTGCGAACAAGACGGCACTTGCCCAACCGTCACCAACGGAGGGACCGAGTTTGTATCGGGACGCCGCATCGGTATGTCTCAAACTACGTCGAAAACGATCTTTGAAGGTGAAAAGAATTTCACCGTGATGGGGTGGTTCAGATTCAACAATCCAGCTGCCGAATCATTGATCGTTGGCGACAATGCAGACGTAACCAGTACCTTCAATCGACTCAAAATCGGGGTCAAGTCCAATAAGATGTTCATGTCGTTTGGTGGTTCGTCCGAACAGCTTGGATCTGCCACTGGCACTATCACAGCAAACACGTGGCATCACCTCGCATATGTGAAAAGTGGTCGCACCACAACAATGTACTTCAACGGCATCGTCGTTGCGAATGCCACAGCCAGCGGTACCGCGAACCTTACCGGGGTACGGCAGGTGACCATCGGCGCAACCAACACGGGTGAAGCGAATCTCAATGGTCTGATGCGGAACTTCGAAGTTCACACCGCAGCACTCACTCCTAGCCAAATCACCACCGTGGCAGAATCACCCATTTATGAGTTGCGCTTCGCACTCGATGAACCAGCGTTGAGCACCACATTTGGCGAGACATCGTCGTCTGTGCTTGCCCTGTCCTGCGGAACGGCCTGCCCGATGAGTGGTGTGCCGGGCCGCGATGCGTCCGCACTTCGCTTCGATGGGACACAAAACCTCACGCCAAAAACCACCGAAACGACCCAGATGATGTCGTACCTCGTCCCGCGACCGTCTTTACCAATGTCATTGGTCCTACCCGTCGATTCGCTGTCGTACACCGTCGGCTTATGGGTCAAACCGACAACATACAACAGCTGGCTGATTGGGAATACGTCAACGCGACAGCCATTGCGAATGGGAATAAATGCAAACGGTGCAGTGACGTTCGAGCGTGCGAAGGAATGCTGGTCACTTGAAAACGTATGGTGGTTTAGAGCATACGTTGGTAGGACCTGTTTCTCTGCCTCACCGTTAGTGTCTCTTGCGACTCTGCCTATCAATACATGGTCTCATGTCGTAGTGTCGGTTTTGAATGGGAACGAATATATTTTCGTAAACGGCGTCGCTACGACACGCAGTAATGCGCAAGCGTTGAACTACCCCCCAGCTGCATTGACACAAACAGCGTTGTCTTTCGGTGAAGGCTTTGTGGGCGAGCTGGATGATATCACGATTTCGTCTGTCCCCACCACGTCAGGAAGTGCCGCAACGGTATTGACCAAACAGTCGCCAAGCTGGAATCTGCGCTTCGAAGAGACACTGAATTCGCAACAAATCACTGTCGCGAACGGGATCACCAAAACGGAGCAAATCGATTCGGTCGCACTCCCTGAAGGTACCTTTGGACGAAGTGGTATTCAACGATACCTGTACGCAGCAAGCTGCAACATCCCAGAGATTCCTGGTGCCCAATGCCCCGTCGGCGATACCCGTGGTATGGCAGGTGTTGCTGATACCTTCAATGGCCGCAATACGCTGATGACCGTGTCAAATGGTCTCGGCATCACCCAAGATATTGCCGCCGGCGGTACCTTCCAACTGATGATCAAGCCAGAGCAATTGACCGGAACGCAGACGATTCTGTCCTACGGCAATGCAACCGGCACCGATTCATGGCGTGTGCAGATTGTCGATGGCAAAGTACGCTTTGCATTGGGAGCACGGACGTTTACTGCCAGCAACAAACTCGCACCAGCATGGAATCATGTGGCATTTAGTTTTTCTACAGGTGCAGGGTCAAAAGCCACGCTCTATCAAAACGGCAACGAAGATGCCGCCATGGTTTCTTCAACCAGTGGTGACATCGCTTCTTTGGGCACAAACATTGCCTACAAGTTCCGCATCGGTGGCAAAATACTGAATGGGGCATTCAACGAAATGTTCCGTGGCGGGATTGACGATATCACCCTGACGCCGAGCAAAATCCCGAACCCCAAAGCATTCCGCATCGCACGCAGTCAGTTTTCGCAATCCTATGCAAAAGCGCAACTCGGCTCGATGACGATAGATGCTGACGTACCAACCATCAAAATTACCAATCCCTTGTATGTGTCACGGCTCCCACAGCAGTTCATCGTCGAAACGAATGACAGCAGTTCATATATTAGCCGTGTGACTGCAGGTATCACCAGCACACTCAGTGCGACTGGGTTAATTGTGGCAGCAACGACTGCGGCCATTGCTGCACCGGTCTGTGCCGACGCCGCCGCAGGCAAATCGTATTGTCCGACGTTCGAAGTTTCGCAGCGCCTCAGCACACCGGTCGAAGGCAAGTACGGCATCATTTTCAATGCATATGATGCCGTCAACAATCGAGCCTATGGCCAATCGATGATTTTGGTCGATACCACAGCACCACGCAGTGGCAGCGTTTCGCTGATCCGCCCGACAGGGACATACACCACAACCCGTGAACCAGACGCCACCTATCATAGTATTTTGGTCAACATTGCGGCCTCCGATCCGGTGCTGACCAATGCGGGCGGTATGCCCGGCAGCGGTGTGGCGAATGTGTATGTCAACATCAAAGACAACAGTGGGCGCACCATCAACAGCATGCCCATCCCTGCAACTAAGCGTGGCAACGTATGGCGTGCACAGATAGAACTCCCCTTTGGGAACCCATCGGGGTACTATCAGTTAGGGGTGATTGCGCGTGATGCAGTCGGTAATCAGAGCACCGAAATCAGTATTGCCGATGCAAGTAATCCCATACATGTCGACGGCAGTGCCCCACGCGACACGGTTGCGTTCCCGTCACCATATGATGCGACCCAGTATTTTGTAGGGAACGAGCCGATATCTGGGCGCGTATCTGACTTTACGGACGGGCGTGCACCACTCGCCGAGGGGATGCGCATCCGCGTCGACTTCGACGCCCCGGATGGCACCAATGCGTTCGACAACCGTGCTGACAACCGCTACAGCATGACCTGTTCAACCTGCCCAATCATCGGCGTCGATTCTACCGATACCACACGACGCGTCGCGCGTTTCAATATCGACGCTCCATCGCAGCATCTCATCATCACCAATGGTGCGACGGTGCTGACTGGAACGTTCAGTATTGTGATTAATGCAAAGATAGCCAATAACGGGACCTTGGTCAGTTCTGGTATTGCGAGTAACCCGCGATTCCGGCTGCGCGCAGAGCGTGTGGGAACGTCGTATCGAGTCATTGCGCAACGCGGTACAACGAGTGTCGTCACACCGAGTACGTTGCGGACAAACACGTGGTACACATTTATTTACAACGAATTCCGCAATGGGACCGTACCCACAATGACACTCTGGTACGGCACGGATCTGCGTGTCATGCAGAATGCACCGACCACCTCGTCTGTCACCAAACCGATAGGAAGGCCTGGCACACCGCCGTTGATGAATGACCTCACGTTGGGTGCAATGCAATCGTCAGCACTTACTGCGGCACGTGAAGATTTCTTCCGCGGCAGTCTCGATGACTTCATTCTTTCTTCAACAATTATCAGCCCGCGCGACCTGCTCGGACGCAGTGTCAGTGTGGGTAGTGCGGCAACCCTCCACCAAACCCGACTTGCCATCCAAGAAGATGCCGTGACACAGACTGACGGTCTGGCCGATTTGGCAGAATTCTATCAACCAATGAACCAATCAAGCCTACCCATGGTCGATAGCTTGAACGGGACTCGGAGCTCACGTTGTATTGCAGGGTTTACGGTTGACACGAGCACGTGTCCAGCAGTAGCCCCGGGTTTTAGTAGCAATGCACTCAATGCGACCGTTGCCACCGATGGCGTACAAACCGGGTACGAACTCACAACGACCGCAACCAGCCAAAAGACCATCGCTACCCGCATAAAGGTGAATGCAGATTCCCAGTCTGGGTTGATTTGGTGGCTACAACCAGCCGCGTCGTCAGATTCTTTGGCGTTCCAAGTCACCTACGACCGTACGCTCCAGCGACTGGGATTTGTGCTCAATGACCGAGACGCAGTCTATGTCAGTGCTGCGGACACTGGGGTTACCCTCAATGATGATGCATGGCACACCGTCATGCTCACCACTGTGGGGACCACTGCCGGCGAGAACATTACCATCTATGTCGACGATATCCAAATTCTCAAGACGACAGTACCCGGACGTTGGAGCGGTGCTATCCTCGGGATCGGGGCACTGACAGGGGTCACCGGTTATTCCGACCGTGGGAGCCTCAGCAGCGCTGCAATAGGGAGCATGGTCGACGATCTCGCGGTCTTTTCTACAGCCATCACAGCTGCCGACATGGTTGCCTATAGCTATGGGTACAGTACCGTTTTGCATGTGCCACTCGATGACGCAAACATCGTTTCAGGTGCCCGCATCACAGATGCTTCGCCGTATGCACATGACGGTGTCGTACGCAGTAACGGTGCCCTGCGCACCGTGATTGGGACCGTCGGTACTGCAGCACTCAATGTAGCGGCAACCGACAGCGTCGAAGTCATAGACGCCAACGGGGTCAGCTTTGCAGCACCAGACGGTGCTTGGAGTCTGTCGACCTGGGTTAAACCGACAAATTCCAACCAAACAGCCGCTATCGTGACAGGCACCAATCAAGGATACCGTTATAGACTGTCACTCGACGCGGGCAGACCGCGCTTCGTGATGTCGGGAATCGATCTGCAATCCGCTGTCGCGTTGTCGATAAGCAGTGCCCACAACGTGGTCGTATCGAGCGATGGGACGACCGCGAGCCTCTTGGTCAATGGCGTTGTCCAAGCGAGTGCCACGACAACTGCGAGTGGCCCAAGCATACCCGCGAACCCCGCTCAGACGCTTGCGTTTGCTGCTACTGTCCAATCGAGCACCGACCCGAGCTCGAGCGCATATCCCGCCTCGAATGCAGTCGATGGCGACGTATCTACCTACTCAATGACGCGCGTCGAAGCGTATCCGTATTGGCAAGCCACACGGACCGGGCTCGATGATGAACAAACC
>JBFYTT010000278.1:0-7882 GCA_041300425.1 Roseiflexaceae bacterium | reverse complement strand
TCGTGGTGGCGACCATAGCGCCAGAGCGCGCCAGCGGCAAATCCGAGAGTGGCGATTGATGGCCAATGACGCTTCCATACCAAAAGTCCTGCGACTGCTCCTCCAAGCATAACCAGCATTCGCCACGCTACGCTAAAATGAACGTCTGACGGTATTGCAATCGCTGGTGTGACGACAGGTTGTTCTGGCGATTTGATTGGACGTACGGGGGGCTGCATGCGGTGCTCCTCCTATCGACAATGGTACTATACCCCAGCACGGTGTGCGATATCTGCCCATTCATGCGAGGAGAACGAGTATGGCGCCCCCTCCAGAGCGACTCCGCGATGGTGCGACCCCCGGATCGACGCAGATTTTACCGCGTAATGCATACAAATTTCGTCCCGGGGCTGGTCGCCGCCGAGGCTCATCGTGGTGGCTGTTTTTTCTGATTGTCTTTTGTGTGGTGCCTGTCGTCGCTATCTCGTACCAACTGGGTATCATCTGGGCAGCAATTGGTGCCAACGATCCACGTGTTGACCGACCTGCTACCGTACCCACCAACGGATATACCGTGCTGTTGGTAGGCGTCGATGACCGCGGTGACGGGCGTACCGACGGGATACGCAGCGATACATTGATCCTCGCACGGGTGAATCCCACGACGGGCGCAATTGGGTTGTTGTCTATCCCACGAGACACCCGTGTCGAAGTGCGCGGGCGTGGGACCAGCAAGATCAATGCTGCTTATGCATACGGATACCTGAATCCGCAAGAACTGTATGCCGACAACGTCAGCCAACAAGAATCCGGAATGGCACTCGCTGCCGAAACAGTCGAGTGGTTTACCGATATGGGCAGCTCGGGTGCACGCATTGATTACACCATGCAAATCAACTTCGCGGGATTTGCAGATTTGATTGACGCAATCGGTGGAGTCACCATCGATGTCCCGAAAGCAATTGTCGATGACGCATATCCCACTGCAGACTATGGCATCATGCGCGTGGAATTCCCACAGGGGGTACAGCGTATGGATGGGACCCGTGCACTCATATATGCACGCACGCGCCATCCGGACAACGATTTTGGACGAAATCAGCGACAACAATTAGTGATAACCGCTATCGTGACACGCCTCGGGGAGTTGCGTGTGGCAGAGTTGAGCAGACTCGCGCTCGATGCACCGCAGATTTTGGGTGGGACCCTCAAGACAACTATGCCATTGACGAATCCGCGCATGGTGCTGGCGGTGGCTACAACAATCCTGAATCTCGACGCAACGCAGATTACCCCCTTCAGGATTGCTCCGCAGACGGTCAAACGATATACCAGTGACGGGTCTGATTTGGTATGGGATCAGGCTGGCATTGCCAATCTGACTGCACAGTGGATCGCGAGTACCGGCACGGTGGTTAATCCTAATGATGCACTCGTGACCGAGCGCATAACGGCACTGGGAACATGGGCGCAAACCGGTTGGCAAGAGCTCATTGGCTGGGCGCGTCTCACGACCGGCATTGGCGCCCAAGAGGGGCTTGCCCGCATCCAAGTACTCAATGGCGCGCGTGTTGCCGGACTGGCGCGGCGCGTAACACAACAGCTCAATGCCGTAGGATTCACGCTTGATGCGCCCGGCGATGTGAGTGGCACCATTGCCGAGACAATCATCTACGACATCACGAATCATCCCGTGCAAGCTGCGCAAATCACCAAAATCATCAATGGTCGGGTTGTCCAGGGTAAGCCACCGATGGATATCCAAAGCAACGCAGACATCATCATCGTGTTAGGTACTGATTTCGTATCCCCGTAGTGTCGACGTGCAGAGCACGGGAGCAAAATACCGCCGCACAACGCATTGTGCGGCGGTATTGTTATGGTGTGTTCGTCTGATTGGTGCCGCAGACCCGTGTTATGGCATGCGGATCGTGATGTGGTCGACATACACATCGGCGTCACTGGTTGTAGGGACCGCGATCATCCCAAAACGGGCGCTATCAGAAATGCCTTCGACCGTCACTGGGTCAGTGGCGACGCCATTGATGGTGATGGTGATATCTGCACCAACAACCGTCACCGTGAGCTCGTTTTGGATGGCGTTACCGCGTTTGAGTGATTCGGAGGTGCCGCTACTCAGTTCTTGAAAGGTCGTGCCGTCACGACGCAACAAGCGATATGTTTGGGACTCGGGCTCGATAACCACAGCGACGAAATCCGTCTCGTCGCGGTACCGCACAATCACACCGCCAGACCCATTGGTCACTTGGAGGAGCACCTTCATCACCACATCGCTTTGCGCAATAGGTCGGTAACTCCACGCTGCATCTCCCGCTTGGGTTGCCAAGAGATGGAATCGTTTGCCGTCGTATGCCGTACTCCATGTCGGTCCTTGGGCTTCTGCCCAATTGACCGTGGTGAAATTGTCTTCAAAAAGCACCGCAGGGTCAGGCGTCGGGGTTACTTCCACGACTTCGGGCGTCGAGGTAATGCGTGGGGTGCGGGTGAATGGTATGGTCTCGGTAGCCACGACGGTTGTTGCGGTGGCATCGGGCGCTGTAGGGCTACCAAATGTACCAAACACCCAGACGAGTGCAACGGTGACAATGACAATCGCGATGACACTGACCGTCAACCAGCTGGTGCGTCGGATGCTCTCGTAGGGCATCGTGAGTTGGCGCGCATTAATTGCAGATTCGGTGCTACTCAGCAACGATGCAACGTCTCGATAAAACGGATTGAGCTGTTGCAAGCGGCGCAACACCGCAACAGCCTGGATGAGTCTGCCTGCATTGATGTGTGCCAGCGCTGTCTCGTAGAGTTCACCTTGGTGGTCACGTTGCGTGAGCGGGCCCGTTGGCACCGGCATCGAATTACGCCCAATGCCACCACCCGGCATGGTCATGTTGTAGTTCTCGCGCAGTTGATCATCGCGGAGCACACGGAACGCCTCGTTGATGCGCTGGCTCCGCGCGCGTGCGTATGACTTCTCTTCGTCGCTGGCTCGCATGAAGCGGTCAGGGTGATAGATAGCAATTTCTTGGCGAAATGCTTTCTTTATTTCATTTATGGACGCACCACGTGCGACATTGAGTATCTGGAAGTGGTCGAGTTGCTCGAAGTCAAAACCTGGCACAGAACGCCCCCCTGTCAAATCTAACTCGTATTTTACCATAGACTGCGTGCCTCGCCGATACACGTCACACGCGTGGTCGCGTGCGGTGCTTCTCAGCGCTGATTTAGTCCATGTAATCGAGCAAAAATCGACTGGTACGGAGTTTGCGTAGTGCTTTGACTTCGATTTGACGGATCCGTTCGCGCGTGACGCTCAATTCACGTCCGACTTCCTCGAGTGTCCAATTATGGCCATCTTCGAGCCCGAAGCGGAGCTGGAGCACGCGCCGTTCTCGGTCGTTGAGGCGTGCGAGAACTTCGAACAATTGTTCACGGAGCAGGTGGTTGGTGGCGACGTCTGCAGGGGCGAGGGCACGCACATCCTCGATGAAGTCACCGAGATGACTGTCTTCTTCGGTGCCGACCGGAGTCTCGAGCGATATTGGTTCCATCGAAGTCTTGCGGATAACGCGGATGCGATCGACGGTGATACCTAACACCTCAGCGAGTTCGTCGTCTGTCGGATCGCGACCATGGACCTGAACCAGGCGGCGTGTCTCACGCATGAGTTTGTTGATTGTTTCGACCATGTGGACGGGGATGCGGATGGTGCGTGCTTGATCGGCGATAGCGCGGGTAATTGCTTGGCGAATCCACCACGTCGCATAGGTCGAAAACTTGAATCCGCGCCGGTGGTCAAACTTTTCGACCGCCCTGATGAGGCCCACGTTGCCTTCTTGGATGAGGTCGAGGAGCTGTAATCCACGCCCTATGTATTTTTTTGCAATCGAGACGACGAGGCGCAGGTTTGCCGACGTCAGGTGTTCGCGTGCTTCTCGGCCGCGCAGGATTTGCGCCCGCCAGGCACGAGCGGTCGTGCGACTTTCGTCAGGCTGTACGGGTTGGACCGCAAAGGTGTGCTGCCAATCAGGTGTCAGAACGGCGATGTTTGTGACCAAGTCAGCGACCATGCGGGTGGCCAACGTCTGGACTGCATCGGTGAGTGCAGGTTCTGGGGTTTCGAGCAGCAGTTCGATGTGGGCCAGCGAATCACTGGTTTGCGTGGTGGTGATAGGCAGGCGCGCAACGCATTGTTCGATGAGTTGGCCGGCTTCGATGGCCCGTGCGTAGGCTTGTTCGGCCCGCGAATTCAAAAGTTTAATGCTCCCGATTTCTCGCAGATAGAGGCGCACGGTGTCGTTGAAATTGACACTCTGCAAATCGGGACTGGCGTTTTCGCTTTCTGCATCATCGTCTGCTTGTGGGTCATTGTGCAACGAGTCATGCATTCGATCAGTAAATGTCGTTGGTTGGTCCGGCGTGTATTCGGGTGGTGGGATGGTCATGGGGTTCAAAAGGTCGTGCGCATCGAGATCCAAGCGCTCTGCAATTGCTGTGGGGAGCTTAGGATCGTTGACAATCGTGTGCAAGACGCTTTTGGGCAGGGTCCAACGCAGGACATCGATCATGCGGCGCGCTTCGATGGCGCCTGCTTCGCTGTCGTTGATAGGGGTAAATGTACCATCCTCTTCGTCGACCAAAGTAATTGGTGCATCGTCAATGGTGTCGAGCGGTTCGAGAGGGATGTGTTGTGCGGATTGTGGGTCTGATTGGTGCTCTGAAGGGGTATTCGCCATGAGTCCCGCCCTTATGTGTTCGAATGACGTGTGTGTAAGTCGTCGAACGTAGAACTCCGTTTGGGGGTCATCAGTCGATTCAAATACTGCTGAATGTCAGCCACGCGCGCATAGAGCATGTCTGCTTCGGCGTCGTCGACTGTAGATGCCAACATCCGTGGCAGTCGTGTATTCCATCGTTTCGCAATTTCTCGTTGAACGATTGTAACACACTCCATGGCTTCGCTCGACAAAAGGTATTCTTTGGGGAGTTCGACTGAACGGCCGAGGTGTTCGGCACGGTGGCGGAGCGGTTCGGGCAGCGTTGCCAGCCATTGGAGGACATCTCCATCATGGCCAAACGCATTGCGGGCCCGCCAAATTTCGCGGAGCTCGTCGTCTTCGGCAAAAAGACTATCGATGTCGCTCGCGATGCACTCTTGGGCATGGGGGAAATCCTGCAAATCGGCTATCAGTTTGTGTTGTACCGCTGCGCGGATTTCACTGTTGTTGAGCATACAGACAAGCAAATACTCGGCTGCCCGCTGTGCCACATTGGTTGTACCGAGCGTCCCATCGCTGCCGCTTGCGGTGGCAATCGTTCGTGGAGCGGAGGGTGGTGGCTGTGTTGGACGACCGTTGGCCGAACCGGATTTGGTGCGATTGGTCGGGGCTTGTCGGCGCAATTCACGCCGCAGGATTGTCTCGTCGACATCCAACAGGTGTGCGAGTTGTTGGACATAATGTGTCTGTTCGAGTTGATTGCCGATCTGGATGATAAGCGGTCCGAGTCGGTCGAGTGCGCTTCGTTTGTCAGGGAGTTGATCAAGATCCAAGTCCCGTGTCAAGACTTGAAAGTAAAAATCCATTGCCGGTAATGCGGTTTCGACCAATTTGGGCCATAGTGATTCATCCTGCGCCAACAACTCATCGGGATCTTGACCATCGGGGAGTTCGATGATGCGGATTGTCGCTTCGACCGTGCGACTCCACGACAATACCCCTGACGGGGTTGGGACCGGGACCAGGGTGGCATCGAGATTGTCGTTGAGCGTCTGCAGGCCTTTGATGGTCGCTTTGATGCCGGCGGTATCGGCGTCGAGTGCCAGATAGATGTTCTTGGTGAGTTTTTTGATGATATGCACATGTTCGGCCGTAAGCGCCGTGCCGAGCGGTGCGACGACGTTGCGAAAGCCGTGCTGGTGGAGCGCAATCACATCCACGTAGCCTTCGACGACAACGACTGCGTCTTGACTCCGGATTGCCTCACGGGCCATGTCGAGGCCGTAGAGCACGGAACTTTTGTCAAACAACAGGGTCTGCGGCGAATTCAGGTATTTGGGTTGGACATCGCCCATGGCACGACCACCGTACGCGATAATCAGGCCTTTGGTGCTCCGAATGGGGAACATCACCCGACCGCGGAAGCGGTCATAGTGCGAACCATCGTCGCGCCGGATCGCCAATCCGGCCGCCACTACCTCGTCTGCACTGTAGTTTTGTTTGACGGTCAAGTAGTCAAACAAGCGGGTGCGATCGTCGAGGGCATAGCCAATCTGGAAGTGTTCGAGCGACCACTCGTTGATGAGGCGTTTGGCGACATACGCCCGTGCGTCTGCACCATGCGGTGATTTGATGAGCATGTGTTGGAAGTAGCGGGCAGCAGCGGCGTTGATTTCGCCGAGGCGTTCGGCCACGTGGTCGCGTTCGTCGTCTTGGGCGGTGCGCGGCGTCAGCTCGATGCCGGTGCGCTGTGCTAGGAGTTCGAGCGCCTCGCGGAACTCGATCCCCTCGCTCCGCATGACATAATCGAATGCCGTGCCCGACGCTTTGCACCCGAAGCAGTGAAAGCTCTGCGATTCGGGATAGACGGTAAACGCAGGCGTGCGTGTATTGGCATGGAACGGGCAAAATCCCACAAACGAGCGGCCCGTTTTGCGTAGTTGTACTTTGGCAGCAATCAGTTCGACAATGTCGATGCGGTCTTTGATCTGCTCGATGACACTATTGTTGGTCATGTGTTGCGTCTATCCCAGACGTCGTCGTGTGGTTACCCGCCCCAGGTGCGCGGGATGTAGATGTCTTGGAAGATTTGGGTTGCATACCGATCCGTCATCCCGGCCACATAATCGACAACGGCTTGGCGCAATGGCTCGTCGCGTTTTTTGACGTTTGCCATGATGTCAGCAGGGATTCGTTCGGGATGATTCATGAAATGGGTATAGAGCAAATGGATAATCAAATCGACTTTGTGGTCTTCGGTTTTGGCAGCCGAGCCGAGATAGACGTTTTGGTACATAAACTCGCGTAGGCTGTTGGTAGCAGTCAAGATTGCGGGGCTCATGGTGAGTTCGAAGGGTTCGTGAGCTGGCCCATCGCCGGTGGCCCACCAATTGGTATCGATGAGGTCGCAGACCATGGTGTCGATGCGTTGCGCGTGGGTGTCACCCAAGACCGCGATTGCGTCGGGCGGCAAATCATTGGCATGCAAAATCCCTGCACGTAAAGCATCGTCGATATCGTGGTTGATATACGCTATCGAATCCGCTATTTTGATGATTTGCCCTTCGAGGGTGCTTGCTACTCCCCAGGCTTTGGCGCTTATGTCGCGACGGCCTTTGGAGTGCATATAAATGCCTTCGCGCACCACATAGGTGAGATTAAACCCCGCGCCGTTTTTTTCCATAACTTCGACGATGCGGCGGCTTTGTTCATTGTGTCGGAACGATTCACCCATGGCGTGTGACAGCGCTGTTTCGCCCGCGTGACCAAACGGGGCATGGCCAATATCGTGACCCAGGCCGATTGCTTCGACGAGGTCTTCGTTGAGCCGCAACGCGCGACCGATGGTGCGGGCGATCTGCGTCACTTCGAGCGTGTGGGTCAATCGAGTCCGATAGTGATCGCCGAGTGGCGCAATGAATACTTGTGTTTTGTGTTTGAGCCGGCGAAAGGGTTTGGAGTGGAGGATCCGATCGCGATCGCGTTGGAAGCTCGTGCGCACCGGCGATTCGGCCTCGGGGATATCACGCACTGCATCGGCACTGCGGGCTGCATGCGGTGAGAGTGCGGTTTGTTCGAGTGCTTCAATCCGTTGACGGACGTGCTGATGCATCAACTGCTCCTTGCCGTGCAACCAATACCCACAGTGCCAACATACCGATGGTATGCAC
>JBFYTT010000262.1:0-4260 GCA_041300425.1 Roseiflexaceae bacterium | reverse complement strand
GTTCGAAGGGCATGATTACGCAATTCATCTGCGTCGGCTGAGTGATTTTCGGGTAGGAATATGGACGATGAGCGCGCATCCGTACGAATTCGGGCGCCGTCAATCGGTTATCTTGCCGCTGTTCTACCGTGTTTCCGATGCACTCGCAGAGGTGCTCGGCACACACCTCGCCATGCACGTGATGATTGTCTGTGCCGAGACTTCGATCGCGCTTATCGTTTGGCTCTTGCTCCGGCGGGTATCGTTCCCCCCGCGAGCTGCGCTGATTGGTGCGTTCCTCGTTTTGCTGATGCCGTTGTCGTCGAGTGTGTTGTACTGGGCATTTATGCAACAAATCAGCGCGCACGTGCTGACGTTTGCCGTTGCATACCTGACGACCCGGGGCACAACCCGGACTGCCTGGCTGGCAGCCCTCCTGCTCGCTGTGGTGGCACTCACACACATCGGCGAGACGTTTATTGCGGTCGTCTGGTATATCGGATTGCGTCTGGCCGAACCCGACCGCTTCCGACCGCAGTGGTGGTGGCGCGCACTCCCGGTGGTCGTGGCGGGGGTTGCCGTACTGCCGCTGTATGCGACATTCCTGGGTAATGTCGGTGCGAGTGGGAGCGCACTCATCCAACCCATTAGCCCAGCAATCGTGGCACAGCTGGGGGTCGCCTTTACCGTTGGACTGGCTCCTGTGCCGATTGGTGCAGCATTGATTGCGCTCGCCGTCCTCGTGTGGCAACGGCCGCGACTGGTCATCCCATGGCTTGCCGTTGTCGCTGTCTTTGCCACTGTAGAGGCATTGACACGTGCCCAAGTGCGTTATCTCTACACAGGGGCACCGTTGGTGGCCGTCGCCGTGGGCTGGTGCGTCAGTCGTGTGTGGCGCTATGGCAAAGCGGCGCAGCTCCTGGTGCTCCTCGTTGTTACCTATGTCGCATGGGTGAGTTGTGCACTCTGGATCGACGCCATTATGGGCTGGCAGAAACCACGCATCGATGGACTCACCCACTAACTCCGCGACCCACGCTCGGCGGCTTTGCGTAACGCTGCGGCGAACGGCGACTCATCTTGCACGCCGTCGTCGGCATCGTGCGACGTATAGCCGGGAGCAACGGCAGGTTCTTCGTCTTCGTCGCGCGGCTCGTCGAGTTCGTCGCTCCAGTCGAGATGGAGCGTATCGGCGGCCGCCCCTGCTAGATGAACGACATCTGCGATGGCCATTGTCACCACCGCGGTCGCTTCGTCGAGACGGGGCTGGTACTGATCATGCGCATAGAACGGCACCTCGGGGTGATCGCGCTGATACTCTGCCAACGTCCCAGGAGGGTGGATGGGGGCGTCTGCGGATGCCATCAAAACGGCCACTTCGGTAGCCGTGATAATCCCGGTATCAACAAGGATGAGGGTGCATGCGACATGCGGGATAATCCGCTTGAGGATGGTGCGTGTTTCGTTCAGTTGGCGTAACCCACGCGTGATGCTCCGCAATTGCCCGCTTGCTTTGACTTCGTAGACGTGGATGTGGGTTGCGTCTGGGTAATACACGGCATCGAGTTCTCGATATTTGCGGATCAGCTGCGTGCCCGTCCGTTCGTCGTATTCGACGTAACGATTGGCCGACATCGGGTGGAACTGAGCCAACCAGCCGCGTACCACGTCTTCGGCTTCGGATCCGAAAAGCGATCGATGCGTCGCTGGCCGCATGGCCTTGTGGTTGGCTTTGGTTGCCATGAGTGCCGCAATGTAGGCACGATACTGTGGATCGTCAATGTCATGGAGCCGGACTCGGTGATAACGCATCAGTATTCCTTCTCCATGCAACAACAAGCGTGGGAGTGGACGTTACACGAACGTCAGTATCCTATCATACCGGTATGATGGTCGGAATGTTACAATGCGATGACAAGAAAATTTCTAAGGAGTTCTGGTATATGTACCGCGCTTCACCCAAAATTGCCACAGGATTGACTCTCGCCGCGCTTCTTTTGACGAGTTGTGTTTCGTCAGCACTCGGTATCGCCACACCGGTGCCTACCACCGTGGTCGAGCCTGCTACCGCGACACCGATGATCGTGCCAACGGCCACCGCTGAGCCGACCGTCATCCCGACCCTCACCCCGATTACCATGCCCGCAGACCTGACGGTGGTCCCCTTGGTACGTGGCCAGGTCACTGGTCGTCCATTTGCCATGATGATCGACAATCACCCCGACGCATACCCCCAATCTGGCTTAAATCGCGCATCCATTGTGTTCGAAGCCCTGGCCGAATACGGCATCACGCGCTATTTGGCCATCTATCCGCCTGAATTGGCAATGGATAATCGGCAAATCGGTCCCATTCGGAGCGCCCGTCATTACTTCGTGCAGTGGGCCATGGGTACAGGAGCCATTTATGGGCATGCAGGGGGATCCCCTGCGGGGCTCGAACTCGCCGAGAGCAGCACCGAAATCATCAATCTCGACGCCCTCCGTGACGACGCATCAGTGTACTTCTACCGGATCGAGACCGCCGAGCGCTTTGCTCCCCACAATATGTATACCAACGGCGCCATCATGCGCCAATACGTCGAAACACAGAAAATCACCCCAACTCGGTCAGATGTCGGCTACCAGTACGCGCTCCCCTTGCCGCCAGAACAGCGTGGCCCCAACGCGACCATCAATTATTTCTTTCTCTACGATGATCAGCCGGTGGGGTGGACATATGATGCAGCGACGAACCTCTACGCACGTACCCGCTATGGCAAGCCTGCAGTCGACGACGTCACACAGTCGCAATTGACGACCCAGAACGTCGTCATTATCCAGGTCAAAGAAGCACCCATTGAGGGTGACCCCAAGGCACGCATCGACCAGCAGGTCATCGGTTCGGGCAACGGGGTATTCTTCCATGATGGGTTGCGCGTCGATATTACCTGGGAAAAGAAAACTGCCGAAGCACCGTTACTCTTCTATACCGCCGACGGCGCCGAGGTGCAATTCACTGCCGGCCAGATTTGGATCTCGGCGGTCCCTGACCTGGCCAACATCAGCCAATCGTAGTCGGACCGCACGACACACCCCCCGCTGGGAAACCAGCTGGGGGGTGATTTTTGTGGCGCACGCCGTCCGGCTACAACAGCTCGCGGCGCCCTTCGAGTGCCGACGTCAGGGTATGCGTGTCGGCCCACTCCAAATCCCCGCCGGTGGGCAACCCGCGTGCAAGCCGCGTCACTCGTGTCCCCAACGGGCTCAATTCGCGCTGCAAATATGCTGCGGTCGCTTCGCCTTCGAGATTAGGATTGGTCGCGATGATAACCTCGCGTATCGATTCTGTACCGATACGTTCGAGCAAATCATCGAAGAAGATGTCTTCTCGCCCCATGCCTTCGAGCGGTGCAATCCGCCCGTGCAAGACGTGATAACTCCCTTTGAAGCTCCCCGTGCGCTCGATTGCCAACGCATCGAGTGGATCTTCGACGACACAAATTGTCCCTGTTTGTCGCACGGGATTTCGACAGACCGCACAGTATTCTTGGTCGCTGATGTAGTGACAGCGCACGCACTGGCGCACCTGTTGTTTGACCGCCAACAACGCCTGCGCGAGGAGCGAGACCTTTGCTTCGGGTGCACGCAGAATGAAGAACGCCAACCGTGACGCACTTTTTGGACCGATGCCAGGGAGACGGCCGAGTTCATCGATGAGCCGCGCCACCGGTTCGAGCAGCAGGGATGCATCGCTCATGAGTTAGAACAGCCCGGGGATTTTCATACCGCCGGTCAGCGCGCCCATCCGTGATTCGGACAATGCCTTGGCTTTGGTGGCTGCGTCTTGGACCGCGGTGAGGACCAAATCTTGGAGCGTCTCGATGTCGGTCGGATCGACAATCTGAGGGTCGATTTTGACTGCCAAAATATCGCCCTGACCGTTTGCGGTCACGCTCACATAGCTGCCTGCGCTGCCGATTACTTCGGTCTCTTTAAGTTCGTCTTGGATTTTGGCCATCTGCTGCTGCATCTTCATGGCCATCTGTTGCATCTGTCGTGGGTTCATGTTACTCGTCTTTCTGTGGGGTTTCGATGCCGACTACATCTGCATCAAACACATTCATGGCTGCTTTGACAATGGGAATATTACTGGTGTCGCGCAATATCTCTCGCTTGGCGTTGCTTGCCTCGCGCTTTTGGGTTGCGGCAACACTCCGGACCCGGTAGACCTTGCCGGTGTGGCGCTCGAAGATCTGCTCGATGAGCAGCATATTCGGCCGCTCTTGCACTTTGGCAAGCA
>JBFYTT010000258.1:0-4520 GCA_041300425.1 Roseiflexaceae bacterium | reverse complement strand
CTCTGGGGTCGACGTCTGCTGACCATGCACGCCTGGTCGACGTATGTGTTTTTGTACGCGCCGATTGTCCTGCTGGTGATTTTTTCGTTTACCAAAGACACGTTTGGGGTACGCTGGACCGGCTTTACCATTGACTGGTACATCAAGCTGTTCAATGATGAGCGGATGATGACCGCGACGTTTAACACCCTCTGGGTTGCCACGGTCTCGACCTTCTTTTCGACCATCCTAGGGACGTTACTGGCGTTGGGCATGGAGCGGTACCGCTTTCGCGGGCGCGATGGCCTCGACGCATTGTTGTACATGCCCATTGTGATACCCGAGATTGTGATGGCACTGGCATTGCTGGCATTTTTCTCGTTTTCGTTCGGTATTATCCAGGCACTGACCGGGGTGACCCTGCGGATGAATATCTGGACCGTCATCGTGTCGCACGTGGCGTTCTGCATCTCGTTTGTGACGGTGGTGGTGCGGGCCAGCCTCAAAGGGTTTGATGTGCGCCTCGAAGAAGCAGCGGCCGACCTCGGCGCTCCGCCGCGGACGATTTTCTGGCGTGTTACCCTGCCGTTGATTCTGCCGGGGGTCATCGGTGGTGCATTGCTTGCCTTTACGCTGTCGTTGGACGACTTCATCATTAGTTTTTTCACCGTTGGTCCCGGCACCAATCTGTTGCCCATCGAAGTCTACGGTCGTGTGAAGCGAGCGATTACTCCCTCGATTAATGCGATTTCGACGATAATGTTAGTTGTCTCGATGCTCTTGGTCTTTTTGTCGCAATTCATGCAACGACGCGCCGACGAACGATAATCAGACCATCACTAGAAGGGAATGTCATGCCTCGATTGTTTCGCTTGCTGATGACGCTCGTCATCGTCGCACTGGTCACTGCCTGTGCAGCCGCCCCTGCAGCCGCTCCTGATGCCAGTGCCCCTGCACCGGATGCAGAAGCCCCCGCCGCAACCGGCCCAGCTATTGACCCGGCAGTCGACAAAAGCAAATTGGTCGCCCAAATCAACTTCCTTAATTGGACCGATTACCTCGCGCCCGAGATTTTGACCAACTTCGAAGCAACCTACGGCGTCAAGGTCGTCGTCGACAACTTCGATGCCAACGAAGACATGATCGCCAAAATCCGCGCGGGCGGTTCGGGCTACGACCTGGTCACCCCATCGGATTATGCAGTGCAGACCATGGCTGCTGAGGGGTTGTTGCAACCACTCGACAAGACAGTGCTGACCAACAGCAAACACATCGAACCATCCCTGCTCAACAAGTATTTCGATGAGGGCAACACCTATTCGATCCCATACATGTATGGCATCACGGGCATTGCATACAACAAAAAAACCTTCCCTACTGCGCCCGATAGCTGGTCGACGATTTTCGACATCAAGAACCTCGAGCAGTACAAGGGTCAGTTCAGCATGCTCGACGACGAGCGCGAAGTGCCCGGCGCCGCCCTCAAGTACTTCGGCTATTCACTCAACGAAACCAGCCCCGAGGCAGTCGCCAAGGTGCAGGAACTGCTGATTGCCCAAAAGCCTTTCCTCGCCAGCTACAACAGCAGCGACGTCAACCGCAAGCTGTCGAGCGGTGAGTATCTGTTTGCCCACGCCTGGAGTGGTCAGGCGATGCAGGCCCGCAACGGCCTGGGTGACGAGTTCTCGGGCAATCCCGACATCGGCTTTGTCATCCCCAAAGAAGGCGGCATGATCTGGATGGACAACATGGTCGTCCTGAAGGAATCGCCCAACGCCTACACCGTGCATGTGTTCATGAACTACCTGCTCGACCCGTCGGTAGCTGCCCTCAACACCGAGTACATCGGCTATCTGACGCCCAACAAAGACGCTATCCCGTTGCTCGATCCGACCATCGGAGCCCTCTATGCCGAAGGCTTTTCGCCGGATGCAGAGGTCATGAAGCGGCTCGAATGGGCCGTTCGCAACGAGTCGACTGCGGTCTTCTCGGATGTTTGGACTGCCGTCAAGGGCGAATAGTCTTTTTTTGGAGTGGAAAGGCGGAGGGCTGTACGAGCCCTCCGCTTTTGCTTGTGTACACGCCGTGTACACGTGCATGGTGCGGGGCATCAGGTATGCTGTGTACAGATTCGTATAGGGAGTCACAGAAAATGCTCGCACCAGAAACAACGCTCGGCCCGATTGCATTGCGGGTGCACAATATCGACCGGATGTATGCGTTCTACACCCAAGCACTACAGTTCCGCCTACACGATAAGCTCGATAACGGCACCGTCGTGATGGGTGCCGATGACGAGGTATTGCTCTACCTGATCCCCGATCCCGAGGCCAAGCCCGAGCCGCGAGCCACCGGGTTGTACCATATCGCCTACCGCTACCCCAGCCGAGCGGCGTTGGGAGCAATCCTCAAACACTATGTCTCTTTGGGGCTCAAACTCGAAGGCGCGTCGGACCATGGGGTCAGCGAGGCGCTGTATCTGAGCGATGTCGAAGGCAACGGTATCGAGCTCTATCATGACCGACCGCGTGACGCGTGGCCCAAAGACACCAACGGTGGGCTGGCTATGGTGACCGACCGCATCGATCTGCAGGCGCTGCTAGCTGATGCTGGCGATGCCGAGCTCCCCGTCATCGGTCATGTGCACCTGCATGTCGCCAAATTGGGCCAGAGCCGTAGGTTCTATGTCGATCTGATTGGGTTTGATCTCATGCAGGAGTTCGGCCTGTCGGCCGAGTTCGTGTCGGCCAACGGGTATCACCATCATGTGGGCTACAACATCTGGCGCGGCGCAAACATCCCTGCACCGACCCTGCATGCAACGGGTCTGGTCTGGTGGACGTTGCGCTTGCCCACGAGTGCCGATGTGGATGCGGTTGCAGCGCGCTTGACTGCAGCGAATTATCCGTTCACCCTCGAGGATGCGGTGTTGTTGGTGCGTGATCCGGCGGGGAATCAGGTGGGGATTGTGGTGTTGTAGGTCGCCGCCATGGTGGCGACGGGGAAAATGTCGCCGCCATGGTGGCAACGAGAAAATATGCCGGGAGCATGCCCCCGGCGTACGGTTTGTGGCGGTGGCGACGGGATTTCATACGGGCGACGTATACGTCGCCCCTGTGCAAACTGTCGACCTGCATGAAATGCCAAGGGCGAGGTACACCTCGCCCGCAGATAACCCGCACGTCGCCCTGGGTGGGATACGGGCGACGTACCCCGCTTCGCGGGGCATGACGACGTCGCCCTTGGATGTGTATCACCATGTAGAACGGTCAGGGGCGAGGTACACCTCGCCCGCAGATAACCCGCACGTCGCCCTTTGTTTCGTACGGGCGACATATATGTCGCCCCTGTGCATTGTGCTGACCTGCAGAACTGGCAAGGGCGAGGTGCACCTCGCCCGCAAATATCCTACACCGCGCCCGCAGATATTCCACACCTCGCCCGCCAATCACGCCTTCGTCTGCCAAATCCTCACATCATTCCTCCGTGTTCTCAATTGCTCTGCGCCTCTGCGTGGTCGTTCTCCAGCCGCCGTCAACCAATCGACGGGCGACGCATGCGTCGCCCCTACGAAAACTGTTCCATGCTACAGTGACACAACGCATCCTGTACCGGTATGCCTGTTGCGATTGGACAAACCGATGACACTCCCCCTTGCGAATATCCGCGTCCTCGATATGTCCCGCGCCCTCACCGGTCCCTATTGCACCCAAATGCTGGGCGACATGGGCGCCGATATCATCAAAGTCGAGCAACCCAACGTCGGTGACAACTCACGGGCCTGGGGACCGCCGTTCGTCAACGGCGAGAGCACGTACTTCATGAGCGTCAATCGCAATAAACGCAGCATGACGATCGATTTGCGCCATCCCGATGCGGCGACCATCATGCACGAACTGATAGCACAGTCTGATGTGATTATCGAAAACTTCGTCCCCGGTCACATGACCAAGTACGGCTTCGATTATGCCGCTTGCAAGGCCATGAAGCCCGATATCATTTATTGTTCCATCTCGGGATTCGGTCAGGTTGGCCCCGACCATCACCGCGCAGCCTACGACCAAGTCATCCAAGGCCTCGGCGGCGTCATGAGTGTGACCGGCTACCCAGATGGCGACCCGATGCGGGTGGGTATTGCGTTGTCCGATATCATAAGTGGCCTTAACGCCGCCTATGCCATCATGGTGGCCGTCTACCATCGGCAGATGACGGGAGTCGGGCAGTCCATCGATACGTCGCTTTTGTCCGGCCAATTGGCGATGATGTCGTACCACGCGGCGGCATACCTCGCGACACAGCACGTGCCTCAGCGCACCGGGAATCATAATCCCGAGATTGCGCCGTACGGCGTGTTCCAGGCCAAAGACGGCTGGTTCAATCTGGCGGTCGGGACGAATGCGCTCTGGCAGAAGTTTGCCACGGCGTTGAACGCTCCGCAGCTCCTGAACGACCCGCGGTTTGTGACGAATGGGTCACGCTCAGAGCACTATGATGACCTCAAGGCCGCTATCGGTGCGATCTTCAAAAACTATACCGTCCGG
>JBFYTT010000241.1:0-6190 GCA_041300425.1 Roseiflexaceae bacterium | reverse complement strand
GCAGTCTGGGCGCCGGTGTTTATGGGTTTTGTGGGGCCTGGGATGTACTGGTGGTGGGATACGTGGGTAGCGCCGACGGGGCAGTGGGGTGTGTTCCGCGGGGTGGCGAACTTTGTCGCGCAACAAAACCTCACAACCTACCGTCCTTTCCGCCCGACAGGATTCGCAGGAGTGGCGCTGGGCTTGCGCAACGACCGCGAAATACTCCTCTGGTTACGGGCTGGTGCATATACTGCTACCGATGCCCAACGTGCGTACCTCGACGCGAGCAGTCAGACTGATTGGGCGTATTCGGTGCCGATGCAGTCTCTCGAACCGTTGGTATTGGCACAGCTCGTCGATGGCGTCTATGCGGTGACGTGGTTTGATACACGGGTGGGTGAGTGGGGCGCAACGGCGAGTGTGACGGCGGTCGATGGTGTGGGTGAGCTTGCGATACCGGACTTTGTCAATGATTGTGCGGTCCGGCTGGTACGAAAAGAAGCGTAGTGAGAGTGGGGGCACGATGAACGAATATGCCGTAATTGGCTTTGGGGCAATGACCGGGATTGCGTTGAGTTCCGCGGTGGGATTCCGCATCTTCCTGCCGTTCCTGGTGGCTGCGATTGCCACTAAGCTGGGGATTCTCAATGTCGCCCCCGATTTTGCATGGCTCGGGAGCTGGCCGGCCTTGGCGGTATTGTCTGCGGCATCGCTGAGTGAACTGGTGGCCTATTACATCCCCATGCTCGATCACGCGTTGGATGTCATCGGCGCACCTGCAGCCGTGGTCGCCGGTACGTTGTTGACTGCGTCGATGGTCGTCGGGATGGATGACTGGTTGCGTTGGTCGTTGGCCCTTATCGCAGGCGGTGGGGTCGCAGGTGCACTCCATACGGGTATGGCAACCATCCGTGGGGCATCGACGGCGACGACCGCGAGCATTGGAAATCCGGTCGTTGCGACCGGTGAGGCAATCGGTGCGACTGCGACCGCAGTCAGCGCGCTGGTGTTGCCGGTAGTGGTGGTAGTGCTTGCTGTCATTGCGATTGTGGTGATGGGGAGCTTCATCATGCGGCGCATCGGTAGGAAGCGGGCATGAGCACCGAGCGCGTCTTCCTCAACACCCCACAGCAGACACACGTGGTAACCACGGTGGTCGCTACACGGCCTGGCGCATTTGCGATTACTGCGTCGCCGTTTTTTGTGGGCGGGGGCGGGCAACCGATGGACACCGGGGTGGTCAGTGTCGACGGTGCGAATCACCGCATCGAGCAGGTCGAAGTCGACGCCGATGATGTCATCTGGCATCAGAGCACTGCACCGCTCACCCCGGGGCAGGTGGTCGATGTGGTCGTCGACAAACAGCGCCGGCGCACTATCTCGCGCTATCATACGGCGTTGCATGTGCTCAACACGCTGGCATTGACACACTATCAGGCATGGATCACGGGTGCGCAGATGACCGAAGCATATGCTCGCATCGACTTCGCCATCGAATGGCTCGATCCGGTCATGTTGGCCGATCTCGAAGCGCGCATGAATGCCGTCTTGGTGGCATACCACCCGGTGCACTATCGATTTTTATCGGTGGCCGAGTTTGCCGAGCGGAGTGATCTGCTCCGGACAAAAAATGTCCAGCCGCCGGCCTACCGCGGCCAGGTGCGGGTGGTCGAAATCGAAGGATTTGACGCGCAGGCGTGTGGTGGGACACACGCCGATAGTACCCACGAAGTCGGCCCATGCTCCATCTACAAGAGCGAAAACAAAGGCAAACAAAACAAGCGGCTCTATATCCGCTTCGCCTAGCGATCGCTCAAAAAGCGCTCGGTGTACCCCGGCAGGGCCAACAGACACGAGTCGTTTTGGCCGAACCACGCGTAGCGGTTACGAGCCACCCAGCGGTATATCGGGTCCCGCACGAAACGTGGGATGATGCGCAACACTGCAAGGGAGCGCAATGGCCCAGGCAGCACACCGAGGAGCATGAGTGCTGCATCGCTCTCTTGGTAGGCAATACTGTCGTGGATCAACACGACACTGCCGAGCGCAGAAGCATCGATCCCGTATCGTGCACACAACTGTGTTCCAATCGGTGACTGGAGCGACGCAAATTGAATGC
Organism: Roseiflexaceae bacterium; assembly: GCA_041300425.1. Classification (GTDB taxonomy): domain Bacteria; phylum Chloroflexota; class Chloroflexia; order Chloroflexales; family Roseiflexaceae; genus UBA965. The sequence goes on along the minus strand of JBFYTT010000241.1, from coordinate 4,089 downwards.
GTGCAGCAGGATCACGTGGGATGACCCATTGCACGACGCCGGCGCAGAGATTACAGACCCCATCAAAGAGAAGAATTGTGTGCATACCGCATCCTTTCAATCGTTACGGTACCATGGACATGTGAACAGGTGATGAGCACGAGGAGGACGAGATGGCATGGATTCGCATGATTCCTGAGAGCGAAGCAGAGGGCGAGCTCAAGGCAGAATACGCCGGTGCAATGGAGCCCTGGGGTGGTGTCGACAACATCATGAAGATCCACTCGCTCAATGTCGCGACGCTCAAAGCGCACATGCTGTTGTACGTCACCGTGATGCGTGGTCCGTCAGATTTGTCGCGTGCCCAACGCGAAATGATAGCCGTGGTCGTGTCGGCTGCCAATCACTGCCACTACTGAATGACTCATCATGGACGGGGTCTCCGTCGCTTAACCAAAAATCCAGCATTGGTCAGCCAGCTCAAAAAAGATTGGCGGCGGGCGCAGATAAGCGCTGCCGAACATGCCATGTTGACGTATGCCGAGAAGCTGACGCTCACTCCAGGGGCAATGGCTAAGATGGATGTCATGGCGCTGCGTGCAGCCGGCTTCAGTGACACGGCAATCCTCGATATCAATCAAGTAACCGGGTATTTTGCGTATGTGAATCGGCTGGCTGATGGGTTGGGTGTCCCACTCGAAGCATTTTGGGAAGACGTGGTCGAAGAAGACGATATGTAGGTAAATGATCTATCGAAAGGAGCGTGCATGGCGGTATTGTGTGAAGGGTTGTCGGTGGTGATTCGTCGGAATGCAATCGGTACACGGTTCGTTGGGGGGATGCAGGCGTTTTTTGCAATGAACCCGAACCGTCAGACGTTTTGCATGGATGATGATTTGGTGCGTGTTGGTTTTTTGGGGGCTCGAGAAGTAACGCAATACACGGATATGCTGGTACAAAACGGGCTTCTGTTCGTGGTGGACGAACGATTCGTCGATGTAGCAGTGGTCGACATGCAGTCTGGCGTGGTGTTGGACTGTCGTTGGCTGCGCTACACGCGCATTCCCTATCAGGACGGCATCGGGCGACTTCCCGTGTGTTGGTATGTCGCTGGCGGTATCGATATTGGAACGGCTGGCGGCGACTCACCACTTGTCTGTCCAGAAGGCTGGGAGTACCGTGGGTCGCTGAGTGAATCGTTCCGATCGATGCCCAATCGCCACTAAACCTGCACCATCGGTGACGACTCATCACACAGCGGTTCCGACTGATGACCCAGTCGGGTACCTTTTCTGTTTGCTCGGACGGTAGAACTTCCACAGAGGAAGGAGCTATCGGATGAAGCAGAAAAGAACCGTGTATCGTCCAACGGGAAGGTTGTGTGGGGCAGGTACAATTCGCGACGCAAACCTGGGCATGATTACCGTTCGAATGGGTACTATTTCGTCACATTGAATACGAAGGATCGATCGCCGATTTTTGGCGACGTTGTCTGCGGCGACATGCAGGTCTCATGCACTGGTGCAATGGTATGGCAGTGCTGGTACGACATTCCGTTGCACTTCCCGTTCGTGCGACTCGACGCTTGTGTGGTGATGCCAGATCATGTCCATGCCATCATCGTTATTGCGCATCCCCCAGATGCAATATTGGCAGAGCAGCCAGAAAATGGGACATCACAGACACTCGGCTCAATCGTACGCGGCTGGAAGGTCGGCCTACGCAATCTCATGAAAGCAGCCGGCATCGATTTCGATTTGTGGCAACGCGGTTTTCATGATCGGATTATCTGCTCTGACGAAGGACTATGGCGTACGCGACGCTATATCGCAGATAATCCGAAGAATTACAATCGAAAAAAACGGTCGGTCTTCAGTCGGTCGGTCGGGGTCGGTCGGGGCGAAAAATCTTTCGCCCCGACTGAAGACCAAATCTTTCGCCCCGACTGAAGACCAAATCTTTCGCCCCGACCCCAACTGATCAAAACAAAAACCCTCAACGCATACGCGTTGAGGGTAGCTTGGCTCCTCGACCAGGACTCGAACCTGGAACCTACTGATTAACAGTCAGCCGCTCTACCATTGAGCTATCAAGGATCATTTACAACGAATAGAAGTATAGCATGGAGCATTGGGTGCGTCAAATCGAATTTTGAGGAGCGGACCCCCACACCGATATGGTAGCCCGCTGTGTCGCTGAACGAACTATTGTGCAATGTCAGGGACGGGTAGTAGTTATGGAGGATTGTTTCAGCATGCTCTGATGTATCTCAGCTGGACCGCTTCTGAGGCAGTGACGGGGATGGTCATCAAGACAATCAGCGCGATGAGAATGGCACCAATGCGGATGCGTGTCGTCATAATCTGCTCCTCATCAAAACTACCCATGTAAACCCTAGCGTTGTTGTGTTAGGACGAGGTCATTCTGCGTTTAACACTGTGCGTGATTTGCACCAAAACGCGCATCGCGTGGCTTCGTTCGCCGATTGATGTGACTATAATGAGAGCATACATCCCTCGTTTGGTGCTGGTTGGAGGTGATATGCGTTCTGTCGAACACCGTCTTGATGAACTGCGTCGTGCAGTTCGTGAGCATGATTATCACTATTTTGTGAAAAACACACCGATTATCACGGATGCAGAGTATGACACGCTGATGCGTGAGCTCCGTGCAATCGAAACCGAATATCCGCATCTTGTCTCGCCTGACTCACCCACGCAACGCATTACTGCTGATTGGGATGGTCAATTTACCAAGGTGCGCCATGCACGCCCCATGCTTTCGCTCGCCAACGCGATGGATCTCCGGGGTGTCATCGAATGGCGTGAACGTGTCGCCAAACAATTGGACCTGCGCGACGTTTCGTGGACTATCGAGCCCAAAATCGACGGTCTCGCCATCGCCTTGACCTATCGCAACGGCGAACTCGTGCGTGCTGCCACGCGCGGTGATGGGGATGAAGGCGAAGATGTCACGGCAAATGTGCGTACTATCCGCGAAATTCCCCTGCGTCTACGGGCCGATCCTGACCACGCCATCCCATCGGTAATCGAAGTGCGTGGCGAAATCTATATGCGAAGCAATGAGTTCGAAGCACTCAATCGGCGGCTTTTATCTGCAAATGAACGCCCCCACGCCAACCCGCGCAACGCTGCAGCAGGGTCGTTACGCCAAAAAGATGCACGAATTACTGCAGAACGACCACTGCGATTTTTTGTGTATGCAATTGGCGACATGGAAGGGGCAACGTGGCCGCAGACGCAATGGGATGCGCTCGTCTACCTGCGCAACCTCGGGTTTGTGATCAACCCGGACTCGCGTTTTTTTGCCCACTTTGATCACATGCTCGCATACGCTGCTGATTGGATGCAATCGCGTGAAGTGTTGCCGTATGAAGTCGACGGAGTCGTCATCAAGGTCAACAACCTCGCCCAACAACGTGAATTGGGCGTCGCAGGCCGTGACCCGCGTTGGGCGCTGGCATACAAGTTCCCCGCGCGTGAGACAACCAGCACCCTGCGCAACATCATCGTTAGCGTCGGCCGGACAGGTGCCATCACTCCCGCCGCCGAGATTGCCCCCGTCCAGTTAAGCGGCGTGACGGTGAGCAATGCCAGCCTGCACAATGCAGATTTAATCGAAAAACTCGATTTGCGCATCGGCGATCGGGTGATGCTCAAACGTGCCGGCGACGTCATCCCGTACATCATCGGACCCGTGGTAGAAGCCCGTACCGGTGCCGAACAACCATGGCAAATGCCGACCCACTGTCCATCGTGTGGCACACCACTCGTGCGCCCTGGTACCGAAGTCGCCTGGCGCTGCCCCAATGTCGCCGGCTGCATCGAACAACGCAAACGCCGCATCGAATACGCCGTCTCACGCGAGGCACTGGATATCGTCGGATTCGGCGAAAAGCAGGCAGCCCTCCTCGTGGACCTCGGGTTGATTACCGATGTGGCCGATATTTTTGGCCTTACAGCTGACGATTTTATCGGACTTGAAGGCTTTGGTGAGCGCAAAATCAGTAAATTGATTGATGCTATTAATGCTGCCAAACAGCAACCGGTCACCCGCGTATTGATAAGCTTGGGGATTACGTTGGTGGGG
>JBFYTT010000228.1:0-5338 GCA_041300425.1 Roseiflexaceae bacterium | reverse complement strand
GGCCACCAGGGGCAAAGTACAACAGCACATACGACACAACTGCCGATGCAATCAACACGAAGAACATTTGAATCAGACGACGGGTGAGGAATGTCGCCATGGAGCGGCTCCCTATTTCTACAACAGTGTGAATCACATGGAGCGCGTATATCACCAAAAACGTGCACGAGCACTGAGGCATATGTGTGGTTTATGATACACCCCCCGACACGACATGCGCATCGGGGGGTGTGTGGTCAGTGGTCCTTACTTGACGAACATGTTCATGTCGACGTGTTCCCAGGTTGGGGAAGCAATCGTCACGACCTGAACCTTGCCCGCGGCTGCGGCATCGACGACCGATTGGACTTCGGCGCCGGCACCCAGGGTCTCGCTACCGAGGACGTCGATATCGCCGGTCAGCAATTGAGCGACAGCCTGATTGGTGTCATCAAAGAACTGAATGGTGATGGTCTTGATCTTGGCAGGCGTTCCGCCGTAGTTCTCGTTGGCTTCGAAGACCATCTTCTGGCCCTTTTCCCACGAGACGATTTTGTATGGTCCGTTGCTCCATGGCATTTCGGCCACTTCAAGCAACGTTGGCCAGTCCTTGGCAGGGACATCGGCGAGGGTCTTGCCCTTGTATGGGCCTTCGCTCTCGATCGGCTGCTTGGAAGGGTATGCGCCGAAGCCGCCGGTGTAGAACGTTGGCCACTGCACGCCTGGCAAGAATGCCAGGGTCTGCGTGGTGTCGCTCTCTTGGGTGAAGGTCATGACCGAGTTACAGAAGGTGAAGGTGGTGGCGCCGGACTCTGGGTCACAGGTGGTCTTTTGGCCGAGTTCGAAGTCAGCCTTGGTCACCGGTGAACCGTCTTGCCACTTCATGCCGGGCTTGTATTCGAACGTAACGGTCAGCTGTTTCATGGTCAATGGTGCAGCGCCGTCCCAGACGACGACATCGCCTGCGGCGTTGGTGACTTCGACGTCCTTGGCCAGTGCAACGGCTTCGCCGCTGGTGCTCCAGACCATGTCGCCGGCCTTGACTTCGATTTCAGCATTGGTGGCACCGTCGCCCACTGATGGCAACTTGGTGAACCCGACAGGCTGATAGTCGTAGTCGAGTGAGGTGACAGCTAATTGGCTAATCAACTGCACTGCGGTCACTGCAACAGCAGCACTCTCGACCAGGGTGTAGAGCGATGCTGGCTCTTGGGTGAAGCCGAGGACGAGAGCGTCCTTGCCGGGCAGTTCCCATTCGCCTGCGTTGTGCGTGTAGTACTCGGTTGGGTTTGGCTTGAAGTTCTTCAAGTCGACGTTGGCAGCAGCTGCCTCGGCGCGGTTGAACAACGGCAAACTGACCATGTCCTTGGTGAATTCCTGCTGGACAATGGCGTACTGCTTGATGCGCTCGTTGCGGTCCAACGTGTTGTTGGCAGCGACGATTGCCTTGGAGGCAGCTTCGTTACACCAGCCCATGGCGTTCTGGCCTTCCCAGTTGTTGCTTGGCAACGGAATCTGGTTACAGGCGTAGAGCGAGATGCCGCCTGGGTCTGCTTGACCGACCCATGCGAATGCACCCAACTCGTAGTCGCGGCGGCTCAAGCCGGTCGTGTCGCCGAACCACCAGGAACCTGGTGCGTGGGTGCGGGCAATCGTGATACCACAGTTGTCGGCCAACTGCTGCTCGAGCACGGTGGCCCACGTCTGGCGGAAGCCAGCGTTGGTCGTCGTGAAGCGCAAGAACAGTGGTGCGCCCGTCTCGACGTTGGCACCCTCTTCGTAGCCGGCTTCCTTCAACAGCGCCTTGCCCTTTTCGGGGTCAAATGGGTAGGTAGTGATACCTTCGCTGGCGGCTGCCCAGTGTGTCTTGGGCAAGAACGTGTCCATCAACAGCCCCTGCTGCTGTTCGTCACTCAAGAACGGATAGACCGACTTGATCAATTCTGGACGGTTGGTGCAGTAGGCAATCGCCTGACGGATGCGCACGTCGCCCAACAGTGGGTGTGGCGTCGTGAACGATGTGTCGGTGACGACTGGGGCGACTGCTTCTGCGGTGGCGACCGGCTCTGCGGTCTCCTTCACCACGACGGTTTCCTTGATGACTTGCACTTCTGGGGCTTGGCCACAGGCTGCAATCATCGGGATGACCAGTGCCGTGATGAACAGCAATCCTGCGCGACGCAGCAATTGTTGCTTCAACATGCGGTTCTCCTCTTTTACTTATCCCTCATTACGTCCACGCCGCTCGTGTAGAAAACCACGCAACAGGTTCGTTACGTGTGTACCATCACAAGTTTGAGTATTCGTAAGGTGCATCGTATATGATAATTAGATGAAAGTCAACGTATACAACACTGCAACGCCCAAAATACACGAACCCTGGGTATGTTCGTTTTGCTGCAATCGACGTCTCGTTGGGCTCCCCGGGCGTGTCTGCGACACCGTTCCGCATCCCGATGCGGACGAGCAATTTTCTGCCGGATCACCCCACAAATCATGACAATTTGCTTGACACCCCAAACGCACCGTGCTACTATTCAAAAACGATATCTAGTGACTCCCCCACCGTCCACACCACTATATGTTGTGTCTGGTTGGCTAAATACAGAAGCATTTGGCTTTCTGTTGACGTCGCAAAAGTATCCGATGGTATGTAGTACAGCCGTTTGAACGACTGCACTGACTGCCTTCGTTTTTCTCATTTTCGCTGCTGACAGGGTAAGGGGTTCGACATGACACTGGAAGAAAAAATGGAGCAACCGGCATCGACGTCCAACAGCGACGATGCAGTCCAAGCTCCGACCACCATTCTCAAGCGTGATGGGCGCCGAATGGAGTTTGACGCAGACCGGATCGAAAAGGCAATCACCCGGTGCTTCCAGAGTTTTGGTCGCGAGCCGAGCACGGCAGTCACCGAACTGACGCGACGCGTGGTCAACATCGTGGCCGCCAAGGCGTCCCGTGGGGTCCCCAGTGTCGAAGAAGTGCAAGACATCGTCGAAATGGTGTTGCAGGCCGCCGGCGAGTTCGAAGCCGCCAAGCGCTACATCTTGTATCGTGCCGATCGTGCCAAAGAGCGCGAGCGGCGCCCAGTGCCAGACGATGTACGCACGGCATTTGCCGCTTCGGACGTCTACTTCCCCACCCCACTGCAGAAGTTCCAGTTCTTCGATAAGTACTCGCGCTTCAACTACGATTTGGCGCGCCGCGAGACGTGGATCGAGACCGTCGACCGTTCCGTCGACTACCTGCACGAGCTCGCCGGTGACCGCTTGCCTAGCGAGACCTACCAGCGCATCCGCAAGGCCATCCTCGAGATGCGTGCCATGCCGTCGATGCGACTGTTGGCCATGGCCGGTCCCGCTGCTCGCCGCAACAACATCGCCATCTACAACTGTTCGTACCAGCCGGTCGAAAGCATCGACTCGTTTGTCGAAGCGTTGATTATCTCGATGGCGGGGTGTGGCGTCGGTTTCTCGGTCGAGAGCAAGTACGTCGAAAACTTCCCCCGCATCAAACGCCAGACGGGTCACGCCCCGATGCACTTCACGGTCGAAGATTCGGCCGAGGGCTGGGCTGACGCGTTGCGCTTTGGTATGCAGACCTGGTTCGATGGCGGCGATGTGCGCTTCGACCTGTCGGGTCTGCGCGCTGCCGGCATCGCCCTCAAAATCAAGGGCGGCCGAGCCTCGGGCCCCGAGCCGCTGCGTGTGACCCTCGACTTCATGCGGCGCCGGATTTTGTCGCGCCAGGGTTCGTTCCTGCGGCCCATCGACGCCCATGACATGATGTGTGTGGTCGGCAATGCAGCAGTGTCGGGCGGTGTCCGCCGCACGGCCATGATTTCGCTGTTCGATCCAGACGATGCCGAGATGCTTTCGTCCAAGAGCGGCGACTTCGAGCGCGACAACAGCCACCGCTGGAACGCCAATAACTCGGCCGTGTGGCCGGTCGGTGGCCTCACCCAGCAGGCCTTCATCCATCAATTCATGGAAATGGTTGACTCCGGTCGTGGCGAGCCCGGCATCTTCAACCGCGAAGGCGCCAACACGATGAAGCCCGCCCGCCGCAAAGAAGCCGAATTCGGCACCAACCCGTGTGGCGAAATCAACTTGCGCCCGTGGCAGTTCTGTAACTTGACCGCCGCTGTGGCCCGTGTCGACGACACCTTCGAATCCCTGCGCGAGAAGGTCGAAGTCGCCACCATCATCGGTAGCATCCAGTCGATGGCCACCAACTTCCCCGGTCTGCGCCCACAGTGGCGCGCCAACTGCGAAGAAGAGCGCCTCCTTGGTGTCGACATCACCGGCCAAATGGACAGCGCCGCTGCTCAGGATCCGCAGTTCAAACGCCAGCTCCGTGAGATTTCGATCGAAGTCAACCGCGCGACTGCCGCACAATTGGGCATCAACCAGTCCGCTTCTATCACCTGCGTCAAGCCGAGCGGTAATTCGTCGCAACTCTTGAACTGCGCCAGTGGTCTGCACCCACGTTGGGCCCCATACTACATCCGCAACGTGCGCGTGTCGATCCACTCACCCATCTACAAAGTCTTGCGCGATGCCGGAGTCCCCATGGACCCCGAAAACGGCCAGACCGTCGATAACGCCACCACCTGGGTCGTCCACTTCCCCATGAAGGCCCCAGAGGGCGCCACCACCCGGGCCGATGTCAGTGCCCTCCAGCAGTGCGAGTTCTGGTTGCAGAACAAGCTCTTCTGGACCGAGCACAACCCGTCCGTCACCATCACCTACAAGCCCGATGAGGTCTTGGAGCTGATGAAGTGGGTCTGGGAGCATCGCGAACAGGTCGGCGGTATGTCGTTCTTGCCCAGCTTCGACGCCAACTACGCCCAGATGCCCTACGTCGAAATCGAAAAGGAAGAATACGAACGCCTCGCCGCCGAATTCCCCGAAATCGATTTCTCGAAGGTCTGGCGCTACGAAGAGAACGACCTCACCAACGCGGCCCAAGAGCTCGCATGTGTCGGCGGCTCCTGCGAAGTGTCACTCACCAAATTTGCTCTATCCCCAAACGACCCGGTACGCACACGCGTGCCGGGTTTTTTCATGCGTATAGGGCGAAAAGCCATAGGGCAGACCAGAACGCAGTGCATCTCAACAAGTGTGTGCAGACGCGACGTGTGTTACGCGATGCCAACGTACATACGGGTGGATGGATCATGTGTTGTACGTTCCAAATGCTACCTACTCGAAACATACACAATCGCGATAGTTGGTGCGCTTTGCGCCGGCGCTACATTCGTGGCAAGATGTCGGTGCACAAGAAAGGAGCAAGTCCATGAGTGTCAAGTTTGGCGTGTTTGTTCCACAGGGCTGGCGGCTGGATCTGGTCGAAA
>JBFYTT010000219.1:0-9518 GCA_041300425.1 Roseiflexaceae bacterium | reverse complement strand
GTGTCATCCCAACGGCGAGCACTGCTACGGCTTTTTTGGCGATGAACGCATCCGATTCGCCGAACAAGGCCCGCCGTTCGCTGTGCCCGATGATGACATAGCGGCAGCCAATGTCGACCAGCATTGCCGGCGAAATCTCGCCCGTGTAGGCACCGTGCGACTCGGGATAGACGTTCTGCGCACCGATGCCAATCCCACCACGGGGCCGAGCAGCGACTGCAGAGAGTGCGGTAAATGTGGGGCAGACGACGACTTCGCGGTCTGCGGGGATAGTGGGTAGCGCGGCATGCAATGCATCGATGAGCGCAACAGCCTCGCTCACGGTTTTGTGCATTTTCCAATTGCCGGCGATGAGTTTCGTACGCATGCCAATCGTCCTCTTCTGTGACTGCAAATTATCCAAACAGATTGATGAACCATCCCCAGAGTGAAATATACACTTCTTGTCGATTCATATAAAACGCCATAAACGCGCCGACTGCGACCATCACCGCGTAGACCGGCGTCGACCAGGCTAACACTTTGGCGCCATCAAACGGCCCACCGGGAATGAGGTTGAACAATCCAACCCAGGCATTGAACGAAAAACCCATCATGCACAAGTACAGAAATATATCGTCTTGCACACCAAGCATAAAGAGGATCGGGTAGAGCACCAAGAAAAACAGCGCCAGGATATAGTTGGCGAGTGGCCCAGCCAGGGCGATTTTGCCGATGCGCTTGGAGTCCGACACGCCTGTGTGCCACACAGCACCCGGAGCCGCTATGAATATCCCGGCAAACGCTAACCCAATCGAAATCAACAACCAACGATTGTCGGCTGCAAAATGTGCGGCCGCACCATATCCACGCGCGACCTGGCGATGTGCGAGTTCATGGAGCACAAATCCGAGCCCACAGACAATAGCGGCTATCAGCAAGTTCTGGAGCACGATTGGGGTCGCGAGGTTCGCAACGCCGGTGGTTGTAATGGCAAATGCGATGGTAGTCCCAGCCCACGCTTTGGCGAGCTCGACCACATCGTCATGCGCCTGTCCTGGCTCGATGGTGAATGTTTGACTCATCATGGCTCCCCGTATGAATGCCAAATACCATTATACCCCAACCCATTCGCGCTTGGTAATGATTTGGTAACGGCAGGTGTGCATACTGCCTACATGTCGCACAGAGGAGGGCTCCATGAACCACCAACACCGCGTCGCCGAGCTTTATGCACACCATGCCCCCGCCATCCAACGCTACATCTACCGGCGGGTCCAGGATCACTCCCTCGCCGAAGACTTGACGAGCGAGGTCTTTGTCCGCGTGCTCGAAAGTCTCCACACCTACACCGACCGTGGGCTGCCCATCGAAGCATGGCTCTACCGAATTGCCCATGACCGTGTCATCGACAGCTATCGCAGTCAGCGTCGTCGCCCGGTAACATCGATAGAGGAGTGTGAGATAGAAGCGACACACACCCCAACCTACGAAGCCGACGACGAAGCAGCATTCATCGATATGTTGCAACACCTCACCGACGAACAGCGGGCAGTGCTGATGCTACGCTACCGCGATGAACTCACGTTCGCCGAGATTGCAACCCACCTCGCCCGCACCGAAGGCTCTGTCAAGCAACTCAACAAGCGCGGTATTCGCCAACTCAAAGCAGTCTACCGACCAGTCATTTCTGCCTGATTCTGTGGGACTCGTGCACACACTGAGCGTTACTGGCGTTAGATGATATTGCGCTCAAAGATACTGCCCGTGCGGTAGCGTTCGATGCGCAAGGGGTCGATGGCAAAGCTCTGTGCGCTGCCATCGAGAACTTCCTCGGCGATGACGAGACCGGTGGCTGGTGCATGCATAATGCCATGACCCGAGAACCCCGCTGCGTTGATAAACGATGGCAACTCGGGGTGTCGTCCCAAGATGGGCATGTGATCGGGGGTGATTTCGTAACAGCCCGCCCAGCACTGCTTTTCGTTGAGGGTGACTTCACCCAACCGTGGGAAACGTGCAAACCCCGCATCCAACACCGTATCAAGCCAGGCCCAGTCGACGGCGATATTGTAGCCCGGCGCCTCGTCGGGCTTCGATAATCCCATAATCAGCGAATCGTGCTCTTTGCGGATCCAGAACCCGCTGGTTACATCGACAGTGAGGGGCATTTGGCCGGGGATGATTGTGGTTGGCTGTGTCACGTAGACGTTGCGTCGGTACGGCAAAATGGGCACCGTTAACCCTGCCAGCGCCGCCACGGCACCGGCCCACGAACCAGCACAGTTAATCACCGTTTCGCACGAGATGCTCCCCTGGGCTGTCTCGACTGAAATTACCCGGCCAGACTGTGTCGTGATGCCGCGGACTTGGGCATTGCGCTCGACTGTCACGCCCATACTCCGCGCTTTGGCGAGGTACCCCATTGCGACGCTGTGCGGGTCGCAGAACCCATCATCGGGATTAAACGTCGCCCCGATCAAATCGTCGGTGACAACGTCGGGCACAATCGCAGAAATCTCCGACGGCTGCAACATCCGCGTGCGCACACCCAATGCCTGTTGCATGGCAGTTGCTTCGGTGTAACCCCGCCAGTTTTCTGCGTCGTTGATAAGGAACAGATAGCCGACTTGATGGAGGCCACTGTCTGCGTCCATTTCTTCGTGGAAGTGTTTGTAGCGTTCGATGCCATATTGTGACATCCGCACATTGAGCTCATGCGAAAACTGATGACGTACACCGGCAGCAGAGCGGGCGGTCGAGCCTTGCACTTCACTTTCGAACTGCTCGAGCACAACGACGTCGCGGCAGCCGCGCATAGCCAGATGGCAGGCAACCGATGCCCCCATCACGCCTGCACCAATGATGACAACCGTAGCAGACGATTGCATAGTACTCCTTGCCAAGTCTCCATTTCTGCATGAGCGTACCATACAAATGCGTACTCATGCCAAAAGCCGGAAGCGGAATACATCCCCCAACGAGTCAACTCTGACGCTCTGGAATAGCAGGTTTGTGATGGACCGCTCTGCACAATGGGGTTTGATATCCCACCAGCAATCGCAGGCACAGACCGCCCGTGCCATGGCCATTTCCGGTAACGTTCACGTCGGTACAGGGGTGCTCCGCGTGGCTGTACAGCATACGAGGATCGATTGGCGCACTGCCAGTCGCACGGTTGGGGGTTTTGTGCGTAACAGGACGCGATGACGCTCGTCATCTGTACGCGGATGGTACCGTCACTCGATAATGCATATACGATGACGGCGACTCACAATACTGTTGAGTTGTCGCAATTGCATGGCAGCGAAATCCACGCAGACATCCGCGAGCACGGTTGTCTGCGCTGTGCAGCATGTGCATCTGGGGCAAACAGCCTAGCGGAGCCGGTACAGGTATTCACCGGCCCGTGGGATAATCAGCGTGTGCGAATCGTTTGCGTTGGCAAGCGCTATTGGATCAATGGTGCGGTAATCAGCGTAGCCGAGGTTGATCGCTGCGCAGTCAGCGGCAGAGATGCCCGTCGCCAATGTGACCTGGATGCGTGGTCGTTCGACGCCGTCGTTGTAGGTACCCACTCCGCGCAAATGTGTCGAATGGGCGATAACGCCCTTGGGCAAATGGGCAAATCGGTCCCATTGCGCCAAGAAATAATCGCGCACATGATAGCCAATCGCACGGATGGTTGCACCGTGGACAACACTGATTTCGTGCAAATGTGGCGCATAAATTACCACTTCACCGCCATCAGCGACCACTGGTTCGCTTTTGTACATGCCCTTCGAGCCGACCCACAGCTCGTCATACATGGTCGGTAAGACGGCAATCACACGCTGGACGGGAGCGGCCAACCAGCGCACATGAACCTCTGCCGAGCACGCTGCCGCTTGCTCCCAGGCTGCCTCGGGCGTGTCGACGAACGTGCCCCAGACCCCATCGGTCGTGACCACACTACAAATGGCGTAGCGCGGGGTCGGGATGAGTGCAGCAGCGGCGTCGATAACGGCACGCACCGCAGTATTGGCGGTCCCAATAATGGCATACGACGTCAGCAGCGCACCTAACCAGTGGGTTGCATTGATGACATCAGGCCCACTAATACCGGGGAACAGGTATTTGTTACCGCCCGAGAAGCCGACCACCTCGTGGGGAAAAACGGGACCACAAATCAATATGTGGTCATGGGTCAACACCGCGCGGTTCACCCGCACCGGCACCGCTTCGCTGGTCATGCCGTTGCTGAGTGCATGCATCTGGGCTGCCGAAATCGTCCCGACGAGGACGAGGGCACTGGGGTCTTGCCAGGCATGATTGACAACGCGGATGTCGGGCTCGTCGCGTTGGAGCGCACGCACATCCACCCCAAGCAATTGCGACAATGCCGCGTCGTCCATGGCCGGGTGTGTGCCCAACGCCACCATCCATGTTTGGGCTGCAGCCCCTGCAGCCCGGAGCGCCGTGCGCACCAGAGCAAAATAGCGAGGCATTGGCATGGTGCGGGTACCATCAGGGATAAGGACGAGCACCCGTTGTCCACGCCAATTGCGCTGTGCCAACCCAGTCTGGATGATGTCCGTCAGCGTGCGTTCGTCGAGCTGTTGCATGTGAGTCCTCGTCTGCGTCTTAGACGCCACTGTATGCACTGAATCCACCATCGACCGTGATAATCTGCCCCGTGACGAATGCCGCTGCCGGCGAGAGCAACCAGAGAAATGCCCCGACCAAATCGTCGGGCGTACCGAAGCGCCCCATTGGTGTATGGCTGAGTATCTGCCGACCGCGTTCGGTCAGGGTCGTCTGGTCAGACTCGAGCAATAGAAAGCGGTTCTGTTCCGTCAAAAAGAACCCCGGCGCCAACGCGTTCACGCGGATCTCGGGGGCGTATTCGCGCGCCAGATGGGTTGCCAGCCAGCGCGTATATGCATCGAGACCTGCCTTGGCAACCGAGTATGAAACGACACGGGTTAACGGGCGAGTCGTACTAATCGACGAAATGTTGAGGACACAGCCACTGCCACGGACTGCGAAATGCGGCACCACCGCCTGCGAGAGTTGGATCGCACTAAACACGTTGACATCCATCACCTCGTGCATGGCCGCCAACGGGATATCAGCAAACGCCTGGGACCCGGTGGTCGCTTGTGGCCGATTGCCTCCAGCACCGTTTACCAAGTGGGTGATGGGACCATCTGCCAACGCCTCGGCGACCGCCCGAGTCAGCGCAGCTGGCTGAGCCAAGTCCGCTGCAAGGCATGTCAAGCGCTCTCGACCGGGGTCTGCGGCGAAATGCTGCAGCGTTTGGGCAGGCGTTCGGCTCAGGATGATGACCTGCGCACCGTGCGCCAGCAACGCGCGTACCAAGGTGCGCCCAAGGACCCCACTGCCACCGCTCATCATCACCCGTGCCGCCCCGAAGTCATACATCTGTTGCATGCTGGTCATCTGCGCCTCCGTCAGATTGGTCGATTGTCACCCGCGGGCCGTACCACGGGCCCGTTTGCTGGGGCGCGCCGGCGCTTCATCGTGTTCGACGGGGATCTGTGGTTCTTCGCCTGCCGTTGCTTGTGGGTCAATCATACCATCTGGAGTGGTGGGGGGTTTGCTCCGTGAGGGCGCTGCGACGGGCTCGGGCACCGGCAGTGGCTTGACGCTTTCGAGGTCTTCGCGCCAGGCCAATCGTTCTGCAATACGCACTTCGTAGCCACGGTCGGTAGGCTGGTAGTAGCGCCGACCGCGCAGATTATCGGGGAAGTGCACCTGATCCACCCGTGCATCCGGTGCGTCGTGAGCATACTGGTAGCCCCGATTGTAGCCGAGCCCTTTCATGAGCGCCGTCGGCGCATTGCGTAAGTGGAGAGGCACCGGGTCATTGCGCGTTTCGGCGACATCTACTTTGGCCTTCATATAGGCAACTTCGACCGAGTTGCTTTTGGGTGCTTGTGCCAAATAGACGACCAGATTGGCCAATGCGAGGTCCCCTTCGGGTTGTCCAAGGAAGTGGACTGTGTCTTTGATGGAATTTGCAATAATGACCGCTTGGGGGTCTGCCAAGCCAATATCTTCAACCGACATACGCACCAGCCGGCGCGCCACGTACATCGGGTCCTCGCCACCCTCGAGCATGCGCCCCAACCAATACAACGACGCATCAGGATCACTGCTCCGGACTGATTTGTGCAACGCCGAGATGGCATCGTAGTGCAATTCACCGTTCTTGTCGTACTTGGTAGCACGGCTCTGTAACGCCTCACGCATGTCGTTGACGGTGATGAGACGCTTATCGCCGATGCCCGGGTCTTTGGCGGTGACTGCTGCCTCGAGTGCGTTGAGCGCTACCCGCGCATCGCCGTTGGCCATGTCGATGAGGTAGCCACGGGCATCGGCGGCGAGCAACGGTTTGAATGCCCCGAGCCCGAGCTCGCTGTCACGCACTGCCCGATCGATGACGTCGCCGATTTGGTCGTCGGTCAATGACTCGAGCACAAAAATCCGTGCGCGGGAGCGCAATGCAGGGTTGACCTCGAACGAGGGATTTTCTGTCGTCGCACCGATCAAAATAACCGTGCCGTCTTCGACATGCGGCAAAATGGCATCTTGCTGTGCTTTATTGAAGCGATGAATTTCGTCGATGAACAGCACCGTGCGTTGCTGATACATCCCCAATCGGTCGCGTGCCTCGTGGACCACCCGGCGCAAATCTGCCACGCCAGCGGTGACCGCCGACAATGGTTCGAAAAACGCTTGTGTGTGTTCGGCGATAATCCGCGCTAGCGTGGTTTTGCCGCATCCTGGTGGGCCCCACAGGATCATCGAAAACAACGTATCGTGCTCAATGGCACGACGCACTATGCGCCCGTCACCGATAATTGTCTGCTGGCCGACCATATCATCGAGTGATTTGGGGCGCATCCGGGCTGCGAGTGGTGCACTACGGATGGTGCTTTTGTCGTTGTTGGGGTCAAAGAGACCGCGTTGCGGACCTGCCATGGTGTGCTCCCACGTCTGGTAGAGCGTCTGAGCTTGTATAGTAGCACAAATATGCTAATGCGCAGGAGCGGTCGCATGTGCGTTGATTTGCAGTCCTTGTCTTGGGTTGGCTCAGACACGACGGCTGGGGTTTTCGCAGCATGCAACAATCACGGAGTGTGCATACAATGGAGCCACACCACATATAGCGAAGCGAGGGGTTGTATGCGTATCTTTCGGAGTAGCGTGCACACCATGCATGCGCCACCACATGAGTTTTATGATGGGGCACTGATCCCGCCTTTCGAATCAGTCGCACGTGCACACATCATCGATGCCGCCCTCGCGGCAGCCGGGTATCATGATTGCGCGCCCATCGAGCCGGTTACCCGCACCATGCTCGAACGGATCCACACTGCCGACTACCTCGATTATTTGGCGACCATCTATCCGGCCTGGTGCGCTGCTGGTGGCGCAGTCGAAGCGGTCTTGCCGAGTACGTTGGCCGTGCGTTGGATGGATCGGCGTTCGACCAATCCGCTGGCCCTCGCAGGCTACTATGCCTTCGATTTGAGTGCACCGATTGTTGCTGGGACATGGGCAGCCAGCCTCGATGCTGCCAGCATGGCGGCGAGTGCCGCCCATGCCGCTCGGGCCGGCACAATGGTCAGCTATGCACGCTGTCGGCCGCCGGGGCATCACGCGGGGAGCGACATGTGCGGCGGATACTGCTACATCAATAATGCGGCGTTGGCTGCAGATATCCTCAGCCAACAGGGACCAGTCGCAGTGCTCGATATCGATATCCATCATGGTAACGGCACACAACAGATTTTTGCAGCGCGTGCGGATGTATTGTTTGTTTCGTTGCATGGGCACCCAGATGTGTGTTATCCGTACTTTATGGGGTTTGCGGATGAGAGTGGCATCGGTGCAGGAGTCGGTACGACGCGCAATATCCCACTGGCGTTCGGCTGCGACGATACGACCTATCTGGGGCATATCGATGATGCCCTGGTGGCAATCCGCGCACATGGAACGACAGCGTTGGTGCTTTCTGCCGGATTCGATACCTACGGTGGGGACCCTTTAGGCGGCTTTGCGCTCACTACTGCCTGCTATACCGAGATTGGCATTCGTTGCCGGCAGTTGGGCATCCCGGTTGTCGTCATCCAAGAGGGTGGCTATGCCATAGAGGCACTGGGGAACAACGTGGTGGCGCTCCTCGACGGTCTGACCGGGCGGGTCCGCTGACCATTGCAGGTGCGGGAGTCGGTGTGGTACCATAACCGCTGATATTCGCGAGACGGGGGGTTGCGTATGACCCGGTTACCCAATGGCGGCCGCATCGAAGTAATCTGCGGCTGCATGTTCAGCGGCAAAACCGAAGAACTCCTGCGCCGACTCAATCATGTCCGCTTGGCGCGTCAATCGCTCGTCGTCTATACGCCGCGCAGAGACACACGCTACCGTACGGGCAATTTGGCCAGCCATAACGGACAAACCATTTCTGCAATCTCGGTCAGCACCATCGAAGAAATCATCGCGCACGTGCCAGACGGTGTGGCGGTGGTAGCAATCGACGAGGTCCAATTCATCGAAAGCGACCCTGCTGCAGTGGTCAGTGGATGTCAAACGTTGGCTGACCGGGGGATCAGGGTCATCGTAGCGGGTCTAGACCAAGACTTCCGTGCCAAACCGTTCTCGATCGTGTCTGAGTTGATGGCCGTCGCCGAGCAAGTCGACAAATTGTTCGCCATTTGCGTTGAATGTGGCGCCTATGCGACCCGTTCGCAACGCCTCATCGACGGTAAACCGGCGCCACATTCGGCGCCAGTCATCGCCGTCGGCGGGCTCGAACTCTATCAAGCACGGTGTCGCGTCTGTTACGAAGTCGGGGATGCGTAATCAACTACAGGACGCACTTTTGTGCTATCATATTGCCGTTGAGCGCATTACACATCGAGGAGTATTCCAATGCCTTATATCATTACCGAGTCTTGTATCGGTACCAAAGACGCTTCGTGTGTGTCAGTTTGCCCCGTCGATTGTATCTACGAAGGCACTGATCAGTATTATATTAATCCCGACGAATGCATCGACTGCGGCGCATGTGAACCAGAATGCCCGGTCGAGGCAATCTACTCAGACGATTCGGTGCCTGAGAACATGCGCACGTTCATCGAAAAGAACTCAAATCACTTTTCGAAGTAGGGTGGTTTTGTGACCAGCCCGTGCAGTGCACGGGCTGGTCGTTTTTGCAAGTATCATACGGTCAGCACGGTAGAGTCACAGCGAGCACGACATGGCCACAGAGCAACTCCCGACACTCCATCCAGTGACCAAACACGCCATTGTCGGATTTTTTATGACACTTGGGATTGGTGTTGCCTGGTACATCTACGCCACCACGTCCCCATTCGATGAGTGGTCACGACGGTGGCTCCTGGTCGTTGTCCCGTTCTTGTCCGGACAAGGGCTACTCTTTGGCTGGCACCGAGCTTGGCGTACCGTGTTGCTGTGGATTGCCGCGATCTATTTGTTCACCCCGTTCATTGCTGCACGGGTCGAAT
>JBFYTT010000204.1:0-4363 GCA_041300425.1 Roseiflexaceae bacterium | reverse complement strand
GTTCGACGGCCTCTTCGATGGACTGGAGCTCGCCATCGGACCCGGGGACGATGGGTACACCTGCGGCGCGCATGGTGTTGCGGCCTTCGATTTTGTCACCCATCAGGCGGATTGCGTCGGGACTCGGTCCGATAAACGTACTACCGTATTGGGCGCAAATTTCGGCGAAGTAGGCATTCTCGGACAAAAAGCCGTATCCGGGGTGGATGGCTTCGCACCCGGTGATGAGTGCTGCCGAAATAAGTGCAGATTGATTGAGATAGGAGCGAGGAGAAGGAGCAGGGCCGATACAGACTGCTTCGTCGGCGGTGCGGACAGCCAACGAATACCGGTCGGCCTCACTGTAGGCGACGACGGCGCGGATCCCGAGCTCGTGGCAGGCACGTACGATACGGACGGCGATTTCGCCACGGTTCGCGATGAGAATCTTGCTGAACATAGGCCTCTGTCTCTCCAAAAACCCCAGTTGTATGCGCAAAGTATACCATAGCTACCGGGGGTCAGCGTTCGACTTCCTCGGGAAGCTCGTACCAGCGTACGTTGTCGCCGACCAGTGCGCGTGTTTTGAACGCCAAGGATTTGGGTGCTGCAGCCAAAAATGTGGTCAGGGCAGCGACTTCACGCATGACGGTGGGAGCATCGGGAGATTGGTTGTCCTTGGCGTATGCGGTACAACGATCCAGGTTCATGGTGAAGGTACGCCAGAGTCCCCAATCTGCACCACACAACGCTGCAATGCGTGCGCGCGTAGCCTGTTGGCTCGGCGCGGTACCGATGTGGAGGGTGCTGAGCAACGCACATCCATCGTATGCGTCCTTGGCGTTGAGTTCGTATATCTGCAATTTGGTGAGTAATAGCTCTGCGATCGGGACGGTATACGGGTCAGTGCCAATGGTCAGTGGGATGCTGTGACACATCGCAAATTTGCCGACAAAGACATCGATTTGGCGTTGGGTACGTGGATCATGGAACAGCAGGCGGGTGTCGCCATTGAGGAGGTTGAACTCTTGGTCGGCGACATACCCCGCAGTGGTGAGCACCTTGCTTACCTTGGATTGGGTTCTCGCTGGGATAAACGCATCGATATCGCGGTAACTCCGCCCGGGGTTGTTGCTCTCTGGGCAGTGCAGGGCAACGGCGACGCCGCCGAGCAGTCGTATGTCGAGCTGTTGGGCACGGGCGACGTCGACCAGGTGCTGGGCGGATTGGATAATGTCTGCGTTCATGCTGATCCTTTGGATAGAGAAAACGCCCAGGGACGGTGCCCTGGGCGCTGCGGGGGTAGGTTATTCGGCGGGGATTTCTTTCTGGAGCATGTCGAGGTTGATGCCTTTGCTCTTGCGATAGGCCTTCATACCCACATAAATCAGCAGGGCGACGCCATACAGAGCGCCCATGAAGATCAACGACGTGGTGTTTTTGAGGCCTGCCTCGTTGATGCTGTAGCCGATACCAAACATGGCATCCGGGTCAAGCAACCATTGGAAGAGCATGTAGCCCAAAAACGCGGTCGAAATGAACCCAGCGATGCTGATCAGCGGGATACCGACGACGTTCAGGTTGGCAATGGGTGACGCGTTGTAGAGTTCCTTCTTGGTGAAGGGCAAAATCATCGCGGCGATCGACGTCCCAAAGAACGTCACGCCAATCACCAGGGTGGCGGCGAGCGTCAGACTCTGGAACCCAAAGTAGTTGTACGCATAGAGGTACGAAATCCCGATGCTGGGGATGAACATGAGCATCAAGGCCCAGATGGGGGTGCGGGTACGCTCGTCGACCTTGGCAACGGCCTCGGGCAACAAACGATCGAAGGCAGCGGCGAAAATCACACGCGTGGAGGACAAGAACATGGTGCCGGCCCAGCCGAAGAACCACATACTCATGCAGATGATGATGGCCAGTTGGATGACGGGATTCGTGCTCATGAACGCAGCCAATAATGCAGGATATGGCCAGACGGGGAATGCCGGTGCGACATCGCCGTAGCCCCAGGTGTAGTTCCAGAAGGCTGCATTGGCCTGCATAAAGAAATCCCAGGTAATCGAATGATCAATGGCAAAGAACACCAGAATCAACAGCGAGACGGTAGCGAGCACGGCATAGGCCATGCCGGCGAAGTTGCGCTTGAAGTCGTCGGCGCCTTTGACTTCGCCATACAAGGTTGCGCCCCAGTTGGGATAGAGCAAGAAGTAGGCGATAACGGGAATCAGCAGACCGATATCCTTGATGCTCCCGCCGAAGAGGACGTTGGTTGACAGGTCCTTCCCGAGGGCCACGGTCGCGTCGTAGACGTCGGGTCCGGTGCCATACAAGGTAGCGCTGTTGGCAATGAAACCTGCTTTGAAGGCTTCGTGATCGCCCGAAAAGAGTAACACAATGACCCCGATGAGGCCTGCATTGCCGATCCAGAAGGCCCATTTTTGGACGGTGGCGTAGCGCTTCATGCCGGTGATGATGACAATCGTGACAAAAATTAACGTAATTAATGTAGCTAAGAAGTTAAATCGAGGATCACCATTGAACAATAACGCCAATTCCCTGTTTGCTGATGTCCAACTTTGAATAAATGGGAGCATCGAATCACCGGCGTAGCTTTTCTCAATATTAGAACTGCCCAGCAACGACAGCACCGGTACGATGATCATGCGGCGCAATGCGTCGCCGTAGAGTGGGGTCCACAGCCAGAGGATGAACCACCAGCCGGTGACAGATAGCACGAATCCGACGCCGCTGCCTAGGATGCGGCTCTGCCAGACGTAGTCACCGCCAGCGCGGGGCATGACGGCGATGAGGCCTGCATACACGGCCACTTCGGCCATAATCAGCACGCTGAAGGTTATCAGCGCGATTACCATGCCACCGCTGAAGTAGTACATTTGGCTGACCGATGTCATCCCTAATGTCACCAAATTGATCGAAAAGAATGCATAAATAAATGCATCAAATACCGACCACGAACGCACCAATCCTGTCGCTTTGCGGAGGAACAGTGCCGCGTCGCCCTTGTTACTGGATGTACTCGTGCTCATCGCATGCGTCTCCTTGTCTGCGCGTCTGTTTATTCACTACCCCGATGTCAGGGTGTAGCTGCGGATATGTGTTTTGGGGCGGAACAAGCCGCCTTTGGGATGGGGATCGAGATCAATCAGCGCCCCTTGGAGCACACCTTGCTCGTACAGGCTGCCAGCGTTGATCGCCAGCGTGCGGCCGATGCGTGCGGTCCCTTTGCCTTCGTGGATGTGCCCATGGAGCGACAGCAGGGGCTGGAACTCTTCGATCATGCGTCGCACGGCCGTGCTCCCAGCGGGGACCATCGAGTGGCCGGCATTGACCACATTGAGGTCTGCGTCGAGCTCCGAAACCTCGTCGAGGTTCGACGCATGCGGTGGGCAGTGAAAGTTGAAAATGGCTTTTTCGGCGTCGAATCCGGCCGGAATCATGCCATGCAAATAGTCATACAGACGGTCTTCGGGGAGTTCACGATCGGTCTGCCATGGGGTGACGTTGGCCCATCCTGACGAGACCAGACTGAACCCGTCACCGAGGTCGATGCAGCGCCCCTCGGCCATGGTGACTGCGCTCGATTGGGCAAGCATGTCGTCGATGTCGAAGGGGTCATCGTTGCCAGGCGACACAAAGCAGCGCACGCCCGTGCCTGCGAGGCGTTCGTCGGCGAGTGCTAACCATCGTTCGAGGGAGAGATGCATCTGCCGATGAAACTCGCGGTCGACTAATTGAGGGTCGGCGCGGAAATCTTCGAGCTGTTGGGTGCTGATACGAAAGGGATAATAGCCCCGGCTGGCGACTTTGCGTTCCATGTCCAGTACCGCTGCTTCGTCGTCGAGGATGTACTCTTGTTGGAGCAACGTCGCATGGAACGACCCGTCGGCACGCTGACTTATGGGTACGAGTGCCTTGCCGGTCATGTCGCCCCCCAGAATCAACAGCGAGACGTCGTAGAATTTGGCAGCGTTCAGAAATTTGCGCCAGCAAATATCCGAACCGTGTATGTCGGTCGCAAAAAAGAGACGCGTCACTGTGACTCCCGTATGAACATTTAATCTCTGCTTAACACAAACTATACCATATCTTTATCAAATACGTAAACGGTGTGGGCGAAAGGGTGATACGTGCGAACTGCGGTCGTATACTGAAGCAAGGAGGGTAGTACGATGACAACAATGCTGTACGTGATAGATGGGGTACGTTGGCAGGAGGAACGGCCGCCCGAGACGCCGACGTTTTTGAGTAGTCGGCATGGCTACCTGGTGGCGAGTATTGGCGGCGCAATGGTGCCGTATGGTGTGGAGCATCTCGTCGGCAAGATGGGCGGCTTGTGGTTCCACCCCCTGCGTATTGGTAC
>JBFYTT010000236.1:0-3191 GCA_041300425.1 Roseiflexaceae bacterium | reverse complement strand
CTGGGCTAGCACACTATCGCTCCCGACCGCATCGGCACGTACCTGGATTTGACCGGTCAGATTGACCGACGCACCAATGACCCGATTGCCGATGCTTTTGGAGACCGGCATACTCTCGCCGGTCAGCATGCTTTCGTCGATCGTGGTGCTGCCGAGCGTGATGGTGCCATCGACCGCGATGCGCTCACTCGGGGCCACGACGATAATGTCGCCGCGCCGGATGCTCGCCGTGGGCACTTCGACCGGTTCGCCGACACGCAGAATGCGCGTCGTTTTGGGTTGTAATCCGATGAGGGTACGCACCGCAGTACTCGCCTGGCTGCGGGCGCGGCTTTCGAGCAATTTCCCGACGAGAATGAGCGTGATAATCATCGCTGCAGTCTCGTAATAGACGTGCCCCGCCCCACCAGCCAGCATGAGCACCGCGCTATACCAAAACGCCGCGCTCGAACCCAGCACAATCAACGAATCCATGTTGGCAGTGCGTGCCCGGAGCGCACCCCAGGCATGCCGATAAAAGTCCATGGCGGCATAGCTTTGGACGGGGATTGCCAGCACCAAAAAGAGCCAGTTCCACGCGTCTTGGCTCGCCGGCATCATGTGCATGTGCGCCATCCCATACTCGGCCACCATATCGACCGCAGCGCCGATGGGAATAGGCGATAGCAGACCAAAATCTTTGGACATCGACAGCACAAACAACGGCGCCGTGGCAATCACTGCGACCCACAGACGGCGCCAACGCACGGCTAGTTCTGTAGCCCGTGCCTGTGCTTCGGCATCTTGGGGATCAACCTGGTCCACAGTATCAATCACTCCATAGCCGGCTTTTTGGACCGCGGCGACCAGTGTGGCACGTGTCACCATGGTGCTGATTGCACTGACCACTGCGTGCTCGTCGGCCAAATTGACCTGAGCACTGAGCACCCCGGGTACTTTTGCGAGTGCTTTTTCGACCCGTGTGCTACAACTCGCACAGGTCATCCCAGTGACGGGGAGCTCGATGGTATCTTGGATGACCCCATACCCCGCACGCTCAATCGCAGCCACTGCGACACCAACGCTCGACCGCGGGGCACGGAACGATGCATGCTCGTCCGCCAGTGTGACCTGCACATCAGTCACGCCGTCGATTTTGCGGAGTGTCTTTTCGACCCGCATCACACAACTCGCACACGTCATGCCGGTGACCGCAAGGTCCATCATCGTTTCAGGATTGCTCATCGACCCTCCACCGCCCCGAGGCGGAACTAGACACCAGTCAACGGGATTGCTGTCGAATCGAGCACCTGATACCCCGCAGAGACAATGGCCGCAACCAATGGCGCACGCTCAAGGGCTTCGCCACGGACAATCACACGTGTCCGATCGTCATTGACTTCGCTATTGACGACCCCGGGTACCTGTGCGAGGGCAGCGTGTACCCGCTGTGCACAGCCGCCGCACGACACCCCACCGACCTGCAATGTTACTTCTGTCATCACTTCCTCCGTTCGTGCATTACATGCATCAATTCGCCGATGACGCGTTCGCGCTCGGCGGTGTCGTCGCTCCGAATTGCCGTCGTCACACATCCATGCAAATGTCCATCGAGGACCAAGCGGCTGACATGATCGAGCGCCTTCTGGACTGCATCGATTTGCATCAAAATGTCAATACAGTAGGCGTCTTCGTCCACCATGCGCTCTACCCCGCGGACATGCCCTTCGATGGTGCGCAACCGCTTCACAATGGGTGCTTTGTCATGAGCCATCTCATCCTCCATGCCACCCCCCCGGGAGGGGGTCAGATGCAGTATAGCATGAGCAACGGTACACCCCGCAGGGGATTGACAGGCGGGACCGTGTCACGCACAATGCACGGAACGAATACCGCATCAGGTACGTCTGACTAGCACGACCGCTGACTGCGGAGTGCGAGCTGTCCGCCGCGTGAGGGAGACTCCATGAAGACCATGCACAACAGAATCACCCTGCTGTTGGCATGTCTACTCCTCGCTGGATGTGCCATGCCCATCTGGACCGCATGGGGCACGACGCAGCCGATACGCGCTGCAGACAGCGGATTTCGGCCCGAACGCGATGGATTTGCCTTTGCCAACTACGGCGCAGCACCAGTGACCAACCTCGAGGCGGCCGACATGCAGCGCATGTTCGGCGACGTGGTGTGCGCGCGTACCCAAGATGGCTGTGTGTTGACTCCCACCGCGCGCATCTGGATGGAAGAGATGAACCGCGCCATGGCCAACGGCCACTGCGAAGGCATGGCAGTACTGAGCCAATATTTTTATTATGGGATCCTCCAAAGCGCTACGTTTGGCGCACCGACACCCGATGCCCTGGTGTTCGAAAACAACACCGCACTGCAGCGCGAAATCGCCTATTGGTGGGCGACGCAGGCAACCTACCCGACACGTGCCTACCGGGTCGTCACCGATCCGCGCACGGTACTTGCCCGCCTCCAAGAAGGCCTGACCCAAGACGCCGATGTCAACGCGCTCTACACCATTGGGCTCTACGAACCGGGCTTTATCGGCGGTCACACCGTCACGCCCATCGCCATTCGCACCATCGACGACCGGACCGTCGCCATCCAAATCTACGACAACAACACCCCGCTGATAACCCCCGAGATTCGCGTCGACACCGTTGCAAATACGTGGAGCTACACATCGACCCACCCCGATGGTGCGGTCGTGCAGTACGCGGGTGACGCGTCTTCGCAGACCATGGATCTGACCGCGACTGCACCACGCCTCGAGCAACAAGAATGCCCATTTTGTGAGCAAAACCCCCTAGTGCGTAGCGTCAACCACCTCACCACCATTCTTTTTTCCGCAACCAAAACTGCCCTCCGTGGTGCAACGGATGAGTATTCGGCTTACTTTATTGACAGTCAAGGCCGGCGCGTCGGAGTGATCCGTGGCACGGTCTACAACGAAATTCCCCAGGCAGAGGTTGCTTTCCTCCGCGGTACAACAGATCAATGGTCGACCCAGGGGATGCCCATCCTAACACTCCCCGCGACCAGCCAGGGGTCGATTCGTGTCACCGGTGCAGCCACAGTCCCGGTGAACATCACTGCGTTCGGCGCGGGGAGTGTCGTCGGCGTACGCAATCTGACTCTCGACGCATCGATAGCGAGTGATATTCGTCTCGACCAACAAGCAGGGAGCGTCGCAGTTGCAAGTG
>JBFYTT010000126.1:0-2787 GCA_041300425.1 Roseiflexaceae bacterium | reverse complement strand
ATGGAGCGCGGCGGTAGCTATGCCGAAGCCCTCAAAGAAGCCCAGGATCGCGGCCTGGCCGAGACCGATCCGACCCTCGATGTCGAAGGGTGGGACGCCGCCAACAAGCTGACCATCGTCGCCAATGCCGTGCTCAATCAGCCCACCAATGTGCGCGACTTTGCGGTCACCGGCATCACCGCTCTGACTGCAACCGATCTGACCAACGCCGTTGCCCAAGGCCAGCGTATCGTATTGCTCTGCAAAGCCGAACGCAATGCTGCCGGCAGCTATGACCTGAGCGTCAAACCCACCGCCCTGCCGGCCGATCACCCACTGGCCCGCATGAGCGAATGGGAGATGGGCGTGGTCTACCACACCGACATCTCGGGTCGGGCATCGGCCACTTCGGCCGAGCGCGGGCCACTGCCCACCGCCGCAGCTATGCTCCGTGATCTAATCGATGTCTCACGCTAGCACCCACACCCGTGCTAAGGAGCATACTCCGCAGCACAGGTAGCAACACACGGAGGCTACGATGCAGGTATCCATCACCGGCGATATCTTCGAATGGCGCGGTCCTGCACCGTTCTTGTTTGTGGCTGTGCCAGACGACGCGAGCCGCGACATCAAAGCGCTCGCGACGTTGGTCAGCTACGGCTGGGGCGTCATTCCGGTGACTGCACAGCTCGGGACCACGACCTGGACCACGTCGCTGTTCCCCAAAAACGGCCGCTACCTTATCCCCATCAAAAAAATCGTCCAGACCGCCGAGCAGGTCACTGCCGGTGACGTTGTGACTATCCAACTCACTATTTCGTAACACGCGTCGAAAGGCCCACGCATGACCGCATCCCTTACCCAAGAATTCTCCGCTACCGTCACCCCCAAAGGCACATCGCTCCAAATCGAGCTACCGTTCTTGCCGGCCGATCTGTGGGGACCGCGCGAGCGCTACCACATCAGCGGCACGGTCAACGGCGTCCCCATCCGTGGCGCACTGCTCCACAGCCAAGGCGCGTACTACCTGCGCATGGGACCAGCCTGGCTCAATGCCAGCGGCGTCTATGCCCAGATGAAGGTCAAAGTCGTCCTCACCGTCGAAGGCCCGCAGGTCGCCAGCCAACCCGACGACATCGCCGCAGCCTTCGCCAAACACCCCGCGGCCCAGACGTTTTTCGACAGCTTACCGACCTACTACCGAAAAAACTACATGCGTTGGATCGAGAGCGCCAAACGCCCCGAAACGCGCGCAAAACGGCTCGCCGAAATGATGGACCTGCTCAATCACGGCAAACGCGAACACTAACAACGGACGTATTTGCGCTTGAAGCCCAGGCGCGACATCGACAAATAATGCACGATATCCTCCGCCACACTCCGCTTGAGGTGCTGGTCTGCGGGTAACGTCTGTATCTGTGCATCAATGACTGCTGCGGTCTGCTTCGCTTCTTCGTGCAACGGGATATACGAAATAGCCAGCGCAACAATAAACCGCCGCATCGACTGCTGCGTGCGATCCGGCATCGTGAGGTATGTTTGCTCGATGCGCGTCAACATGCCAGCCATTTTGGTGCGCTCAAAGGCCTCGTCTTTGAGTCGGCCCACCAGCCATTCGTAACAGCTCCAGCCAGCCGACATCTCGTAGTCACCACTGCCCGCTATCCATTCGTCTGCCAGCTCTTGGGCATACGGTGTCTCGGAGAGTGATACCGCGATGATGAAATCCGAAATCATCCAAAAATTGGCGCTTTTGAGCCAGCGCCGGAAATCGTCTTTGGTCATTATTTTCGTATTAGCAATCATCCCTGCCAGATACATGGCATCGAAATTACCCGTTGCATAGAGCTCCTCGGCGATTGCTTGATTGTTTTTCACCTGCTTCGCAATGGGCTTCATGGCACCAGTCGGCACGCCCAGCACCGGCTCTTGGGCGCCTTGGCTGAGGTAATATTTGCGCTGCCGATCGGTTTTGAGGGTCTCGAATTCGGCGAAAATCTGTGCCACATCCATCGGTTGTTTCCTTTTTTGCATGAGAAAACTGAAGGGCTGCCTGATGGTACTGGCGCCGCTGTCTGCAACGACCGTAACAGACATATTGTATGCGTAGCGGCGCCCCACCCGAAGCTCCCAACGCGCTGCTCGCGCCGCCTCACGGTGCGGGTTTTCGCCATACCCGTAGCCGCCTTCATGTCGAAATATAAACGTTAATTGATATAAAACCCGCGTGGTAGAATGTCGTCATGGAAAAAAAGCCCAAAGGACGGCGCCCTGGCGCTGGCATCCACACCAAAGATACCATCGCCATGTCCGCCCAACGGATCTTTGCTCAGTTCGGGTATGATCGGGCGACCATTCGTGGTATTGCCGCAGACGCAGGCGTCGATCCGAGCCTGGTGATGCAGTATTTCAAATCGAAGCAAGAGCTCTTTACCAAGACGATGGCACTCCCGCCGGCGGTCCTTTCGTTGCGTTTTGTCGTACAAAACATCCCGCGTGAGCGCTGGGGTACACACATCGCCGGCGTGCTCACACAGCCGGGCCCGCAAAACGATTTCATGACCCAGATGACCGGTGTGGTGCGGCTCGCAACCAGTGACGTACACAGTGCCGACATGATTCGGACGATCTATACCCAATATTTTTTGGCTGAGCTGAGTCACGGCGACGTGACCAATCCCGCAGTACGGGCGACCATGCTGGCGTCGTTGCTGATTGGAATAATCTACACAGAAAACATCATTGGCGTGGCGGCAGACGCAAGCGCCCACGACGAGACCCGCCGTACGTTGTTGGCACACGTCATCC
>JBFYTT010000125.1:0-12923 GCA_041300425.1 Roseiflexaceae bacterium | reverse complement strand
ACCCACGCCGAACTCGACGACACCGCCATCGCCGAAGATATTCGGGTGTTGGGTCGTGCGGCGATAACTAATTATGAATTATGAATTTCTTATTGTTTTGGCACAAAAAAACGAGGCACCTGCCTCGAACCTGTAACCTGTAACCTGTAACCTGCAACCTGTAACCTGTAACCTGTAACCTGTAACCTGTAACCTACGTAGTGCAGAACACCCAGAGGAACACATCTGCCGTTGCTGTCTCTCGACCCTGGCGGGGTTCAACATGTATCTGCCGTTCTGCACCGAGTGCATTATAGCCGTGTGGAATGCTCGGTGTCAACTTGCCCCAAAAAGACCACCACCCAGAAGCACAGCGCCAAATCAGTCACAAAGAAAAACTGATCGACCATGCCATGTACCACCATGCCGAGCACAATAGCCAGCACGACTGGCGCGAGTGGGGACTGCTGCTGCACTGCACGGCGTATCGTGGTGACGACCAGCGCGCCGAGCGCCAACACACCGGCGGGGCCGAGGTTGAGCCAGGCGTCGAGGAGCAGATTGTGGGGATGGGCGGCGTACTGCTCACTTGTCCCCACCAGGACGGGGTCAATGATGCTGTGCCCGTATTCGGGATTATGATAAAAATAAAACTGCCCCAATCCGAGGCCCCACGGTCGGAGCTGAATCCAACGGATTGCCTCTTGCCAGAGCAAAATGCGTGCATCGAAGCTCCCGGCGCTCGCCCCGCGCGTCACCAGTGTCAATGCGATGCCAGCAATCCCCGCCAACAGGATAGCCCCGATGATCCACGGGCGGCGCCGTATCGTGTCGGCACCATAGTGATAGACCGCAATGACGGCGCCGGCGACCAGGGTTGCCAGCCAGGCACCGCGCGAAAAAGAGACCACAATCCCCAGCGCAATCACGCCTACCCATAGCCAGCGCGCTCGGATGCGCACCACAGGCCACAGGGTACAGAGTAGCGCGAGCGGCAGGATGCGCTCGAGGAACAACCCGAGATTGTTGGCATGGCCATAGACCGAAGCGACTCGGCGGATATTGCCCGTCGCCACGACGTTGTCGGCGAACACCCGTTTGCTCCCCAACCAGGGCACCAGATCGACACCGAGGTACTGCAGGATTCCCAGCGCTGCGATGACCCCGGCACTGACCACCAGACTGTGGACCAAAGTGGTCAAGATGACCCGGTCACGGTGCAGGCTGCTCCGCATCAGAAAGAGCCAGATGATGGGCTCGACGATGACCCAACGGAGTGTCCGCAGGGCTTCGCCACGCCCCTCGGGCAATGCCCACACGAGGCTGACGGCGGCCGAGCCCGCAAGCACTGCCACCCAGATGTCGCTCCGGCGGAACGTGATGTCGAGCGACCGGCGCTCGATCGTCGTGATGCCCCAGCCGATGCAGGCAACCGCCAAGACGAATTCGTGAATGGGGATCGCGGCGCTTTCGGTCAGTGCGACTGGGATGAGTGCAAACGGCGCAGTCGCTGGTACAAGACACAGGAGCACCGCCGGCGCGACCCACGCGACCAGCATCAGTGTGAGCAACGCAGCCGCTTTGAGGGGCAGCGGACCGAGCTGTAATGCCAACAGCGCCACAATGGTCAGTGGCCATGGTGATGCCGCGATGGAGAAGCGCAGTCGGTCAATCATGGCTACCACGCTGCCTGGATCATCGACTCCCACTGGGCCGTAGTGGGGACGACGGGCGACAAATTGATAAGCCGCTCCTCACCGCGGAACACGGTAATCAGTTCGGCCACGCTGGGTGAGTGCGGGGCGAGCAGCGTCCGCAGATTGGGTGCACCACAGTCCAGCATGAAGCGTTGCAGCGTCGCCGGGAGGTCACCGACCGTGCACCCGAATGCAGCGGCGATACGGGCCGTTGCAACGGGTCGGGCGGGTGCCACGAGTACCATAATCTGCGGCATCAGGACGACGCAAGCCGGTCCATGCGGCACATGATACGCACCGCCGAGCGCATGCCCGACCGCGTGACCGAGGTGTAGCCGCCCGCTCAGAAAGGCCATGCCTGCGATGGTGGCTGCGTTGCTCATGGCGGCGCGGTCGGTCGGGTTGTGTCCGTCGCGGACCAAGCGCGGCAGCGCAGTGACGATGATGTCGATGGCCGCACCCGCCAACGCATCGCTCATGGGTGACGACATGGTCGATGTGAGTGACTCGAGGCTGTGTGCCAGGGCGTCCATGCCGGTTGCCATGGTCAGCGCTGCAGGCATGCTGGCGGTCAAATCGGGGTCGACGAGGGCTACTGCAGGGGTGAGCACCGGGTGGCGAATAAGTAGCTTGCGCTGCGTGCTGGGTTCGGTGACGATGGCCACAAACGTCACTTCGCTCCCGGTGCCAGCAGTGGTGGGCACAGCGATAAGCGGGAGCATCGCAGCTGGGGTGGCACCGCCGCCGAGGTAAAACGGCGCGATGTGCTGCACATCGTGGGCGCGCAGGAGTCCTACAGCCTTGGCGGTGTCGATGGCACTCCCGCCACCCACGGCGACGATGCCGTCGATGCGGTGCTGGGCAGCCCAGGCGGCGAGCGCTTGGATGGTGACGGCAGATGGATCTGGTTCGACTGCGGTCGAGCGTACCACCGCGAGCCCAGCAGCGCTGAGTGCAGTCTGGATGGCGTTGCCGGCTGGCGTGTCTGCAAAAAACGGATCGATGAGCAACATGACGACCGTCATCCCCAGACCTTTGGCCTCGGTACCGACCGACGCGATGACCCCAGGGCCGGTGATAACCCGGGTGGCGCTGAATTGTGATTGGACGCTCATAATGACCTCGTTATCGGCAGAAAGACGCGGTAGATCGCCGCGGCGAGTGCGCTTGTCAAAAGAATAGGCAGGGCGGCCATCAGCCAACGCAGGGGTTGGTCACGCCAGACGAGCAGCGCCGTCGGTGGTTGCGTGATCCCACTGATGGTGATGTGGTGCACCCCGTCAGGCAAGCCGCGTGCCAAGACTGCGTCGCCGCTACCGGTTGAGACATACGCTGCTGGACCATCGTCGATGGTGACGCTCAGATCGGCGGCCAGCCCGCGGATGCCCACGCCGGTGCCGGTGAAGGCAATACGGTAGCGGTCACCACCCAACGATTGGATGGCAGGGTGCGACCAGTCGTGACTGCCGGCGCCGGCGTAGGTTGGCTGTTGCAGTGCCGACTGGATAATGCCGTATGCCGGGTATGGGGTGAAATCCGGTGCCATGATAGAGAAGTAGGGCGTCGGATTGGCAGGGTCGGCTGCGGGACCGCCCCAACGGAGCATCCACAGATTCATGACGCCGAGCCACGGCCATTCGGTGCGCGCACGGGCGAGTTGGTCGACGATGTAGGTGCCTTTTCGGGTCTCAGTGACCGGTGGGCCCCAGGTGGTGCGCCGTTCGGGTGGGATGCTGTCGGGGGCGCTGTTGTAACCGAACTCGCTGACCCAGACGGCGGTGGACTCGTCGCCGGCTTCGAGCATCACCTCACGCAACATCACAATGCGTGAGACATCGATGCGGGTGTCGATGGGGCGATCGAGCTCGGCCCAGGGGCGCAACGGGTTCCAGCGCAGGCGCACATAGCGGTGTTCGTCGGGCGGTTGGCCCAACCCATATGCCTGAGCGGACATGATATCGAACGCAGGGGCAGCGCCGGCGCGGTAGCAGGCGGCCAGGAAGTCGAGCTCGCTCATCGGGGCGATGCGCGGCTCTTTGCCATCGGTGGGCGATAGACTGGGGAAGAGGATGACGACCTTTGGGTTGGCTGCCCGGGCAGCAGCACTGGCGCGCTGCAAGAGGTCGGTGAAGGCAATGGGGTCGGGGAGCTCCCAGTTCCACTCGTATGCCAAATTTGGTTCGTTCCAGAGCTGTATGTACTGGACCTGCGGGTACCGACCAACCACGGCGGCGACGAAGCGTGCATAATCGTCATAGTCATCGGGTGGCCCCGTCGAGTCGCCGTTTTCTGCTAACCCTGCCTGAAACTTTGCCGTTGCTGCGGCGCGTGTACGCGCCCAGGCGGGTGGGCGGTCGATGCGCACGATGAGTTCGATGTGGTGTTTGGCAGCCATTGCCACAATGAAGTCGTACTTGGTCCACGAGCTATGTCCATCGCTCGAGTTGCGCCGGTCCGTAAAGTCCCCGCGGGCGTGGATTTCGACATCCTCCCAGGGCATCTGGATGCGCGCATAGCGTGCGCCTAACTGCGCCGCTGCCACAAACGAGCGTTCGACCACGGTCGGGTCGGGTTCGAATTGGATGTTGTACAAGTTGACACCCATGTGCGCGGCTGCAGCGGCCGGTGACGCCGGATTGGTGGGGGCGATAGCAATGCCGCGGTGCCAGGCGTTGTCGAGGATGGTCGACGTGCAGAGCAGCACAACACAGCTTATCCAGGGCAGATGGAAGCGGAGGAAGCGGTTCATGGCGCACCTTGCCATTCTTTGACGATGCGTGCCAGCGCACCTTCGACCGGGTACATCGCGTAGCGGTTTTCGCCCGTGCCGTAGACGACATCGCGAAAAACATGGAAGCCGAAATTGGCACCGGGCGTCGCACGCATTTGCCATGCCAATGCGATGATCACATCACGCGGCATTGTGGTCGTGGCGTGACCTATCAACGCATCGGTAATCTGTGCGGTCGTATCGACTGATGCAAGGAAATTACCGGCACGGAGCCGGTTGGCAATCCCAGCAAGGACAGCTTGTTGGCGATGCATGCGTTCGAAATCGTTGTCTGGATGCCGGATCCGACTGTAGGTCAATGTCGTCATCCCGTCCATCGTAAACGTGCCAGGCTCGAACGATGCCTCGCGGAACTGGTAATCCATGGTGGGGAAGCGCGGGTCGTACAGGCTTTTGGTGACCTGCA
The DNA here is from genome assembly GCA_041300425.1 of Roseiflexaceae bacterium. GTDB lineage: Bacteria > Chloroflexota > Chloroflexia > Chloroflexales > Roseiflexaceae > UBA965. Next base: position 8,050 of record JBFYTT010000125.1, on the reverse strand, counting down.
CCGGCACTCCGCCCAACGTGTCGATGACGGCGATAAATCCCTCAAAGTCTGCCAGAATCGTATAGTCAATGGGCACACCGACGACCTGACTGATGGTCTGTTGGGCCAGGGCGAATCCACCACCCAATGCCGGATAGACGTCGCCGTAGACATGCGCTGCATTGATGCGTGCCCAGCCGTAGCCGGGGATCGATACGAGCAAGTCGCGTGGCAACGACAGCATCGAAATGCGTTGCTTGGCAGGGTCGATATAAAGCAATAGAATCGCATCGGTTCGCGACGGTGTTGACTCACCAGGACGACGATCTGACCCCAACAACAAAATCGTAATCGGTTGTGTGAACGCAGTCAGCACCGGGACCGGCTGAGTAGGCTGATCTGCGGTCATGGTTGGGATGCTAGCAGTGGGCAGCGGCTCTGGTGCGGTGCTGACTGGCGTACTGAGGACTCCAAGGTTGGTGTAGATGCGGGCGGCATTGCTGATGAGTGCGGCACCATCGCCGCCGTACATCGCGAGTAACGCCACCAAGACACCACCGACCACAATCAGCGCCCATGTGAACGCGCCAAATGTCCCAGCGGGTGGACGTACGTTTGGCTTGGCGCGTGCCGGAACGGAGGGCTCTGGTTGTGCTGGTTCGGGCGGTGCGGCGGGGGTGACCGCTGTCGGCTCAGTCAGCTTAGTCGGAGCATCGGAGCGTTTGAGCAGCATGGCCAGCAGCTCACGAGTAGTCGCACGGATGCGGGGTGAGAGCAGCCCGCCGAGGAGGGTCTGATGCGTGCCATAGAGTGCATGGGTACAATCGACACATTCGGCCAGATGCGCATCGACGAGGAGTTGTTGCGGACTGCCAGGGGTGAGTTTTTGGGAGCGCACCAATGCGCGGATGCGTTGGCAGTCGTTGGACATAATTGTATCCACACCGAACGGTTTGTTGGTTATCGTCCATTGTAGCATGTTCTGCTTTGACATGACCAGTTCCATGTGCTACGATATGTAGGCGATGGCGACGTCGCCAAGTGGTAAGGCAGAAGTCTGCAAAACTTCCATTCACCGGTTCAAATCCGGTCGTCGCCTCCATTTACCCCTTCGGAATCGTTGCCGGTTCTGTAGGGGGTTTTTCTTTTTGGTGGTGCGAAGGGGGTCAACATGACCGGCATTGACATCACGAACCTCGATTACGACGCCCTTTGTGATCTGCGCGATGCAGTTACACAGCGGATTTTGGAGCTCAAGCACTCCCCGCAACTCCGCCTCGAGGACTCACTCCGCCTGTTCGAAGAGACCAAACTCGCCCTGAGCGAGCGAGGTGTGACCTGGCATTCGCTCGAACGCTGGCAGTGGATGGACGGCGAGGTGCGCTTTTGGGTCAATCCCACCGATCAGGTACGCTATGCGACGGGCTGGTTCCCGCTCAACGACCTCATCGCGTGGCTCACCAATCAGGGACCCATCGTGCGCGGGCACATGCCTACACACGGCGGCGATATCCCTATCCAGTGGATTGCCGTCGATGGCGACCGAGATTGATATGGACCGTGAGCGCCAAGACCAGCGTCTGACCACATCTCCACGGCACGCCGCGGCGGTGTTTGGGTGTGGGAGGGTACCGTGCCGTTGACCGCAATCCAATCACGAGAAGCCCAGCATATCGGTGTGGCCATCGTGTCGTACAACACCGTTGACCTGCTCCGCGCTTGTTTGCAATCGTTGGCAGAGAGCACGGTCGGCGTCGGTGTCGTGGTGGTCGACAACGGATCGACAGACGAAAGCGTGGCCATGATGGCGCGCGAGTTTCCGCTGGTGACGGTCCTTGTCCCGGGCGAGAACCTGGGATTCGCCCGCGGGACCAACCTGGCGATGCGCCGCCTGCTGGCCGATGCGCCGGCGCTGGAGTACGTCTTGATGCTCAATCCCGACACCTTCGTGCACGCCGGCGCGCTCGAGGAGTTGTGGGCGTTTGCCGTTGCACACCCGCGTGTCGGTGTGGTGTCGCCGCGCTTGGTCAACCCGGATGGGACGTTGCAGCGTGCGGCATTTCGGTTCCCCACGCCACTGATGACGCTGTTTGACCTGTTCCCCCCGGGCGAGGTGTTGCCCGGGCGGTTCTATGATTCGTGGTGGCATGGGCGCTACCCCCAAGAGGCCGCAGGTACGGCGCCGTTTGCAGTAGACCACCCATTGGGTGCGGCGATGCTGACCCGGGTGACGCTGTTGCAGACGGTGGGGATGCTGGACGAAGACTACTTTATGTATGTCGAAGAAGTCGATTGGTGCATGCGTGTGCGGCGCGCCGGCTGGGCCATCTGGCAACAACCGGCAGCGGTGATAACGCACGTGGGCGGTGCGTCGTCACGACAGTTCCGCGCTGCCATGACCCTGGCACTCTGGCGCAGTCGAATGCGCTACTGGCAGCGCTGGGCGACGGCCCGCGAGCTCTGGTGGCACCGGTTCTTCTTGCGTGTGGGGTTGTGGCGTATGCGCTTTGTGGCTACGGCAGCGCGCCGCCGCGGGGTATTGAGCGCCGCCCACGAGGCCGAATTGCAGGCCGTCTATCGCACATTGAGTATGCTATGACGGTGCCGATGAGTGTCGCGATTATCGCCAAAAACGAAGCACGCCATCTGGCCGCCGCCTTGCAGAGTGTGACCGGCTGGGTGGCCGAGGTGCTGGTGTTGGTCGATGCGGCCACGAGCGACGACACGGCGGCGATTGCGGCGGCACACGGGGCACGGGTCGAAGTGGCGGCGTGGCGCGGGTTCCCCGCACAACGCAATCTCGCGTTGGAACGCTGCCAACAGCCGTGGGTCTTTTTTTTGGATGCCGACGAGCGGGTCGAGCCTGCCTTGCAGCAGGAGTTGATAGCGCTGGTCAAAACCGCGCCGGCGGAGTTGTCTGGCGCCTGGGTGCCGCGCCATAATGTATTTTTTGGGCGGGCACTGGTAGGCGGTGGGTGGTACCCCGATCGACAGTTGCGCCTGTTGCGGCGCGGCGCGGCGCACTATGATCTGGCGCGGGCCGTGCACGAAGTGGCCACCGTGCAGGGCGATTGTGTGGTGCTGGATGGGCACATTCGCCATCTGAACATCGAGACATTCGCCGAGTTGTGGCGCAAGCAGGCCGATTACGCACGGCGCGAGGCGCAGACGTTCGCTGCCGAGGGGCGGCGGACGCGCCTACGCAACTATGTCGGTGCGCCGCTCCGTGAGTTCCGCCTGCGCTATCTGACCAACGGCGGCTGGCGTGATGGCTGGGTCGGATTGGTATTGGCGCTGGTGATGGCCTGGTATGCCGCACAGACATTTGTCTATTTGGCGCGTCTGGATGGAGGGTCCCGATGACAACACGACCCGTGCGCGATGCGGCGCTCGCCGTCGATGTAATCATTGTGTCGTGGAACACGCGCGACCTGTTGCGCGATTGTCTGCGCCAGTTGCTCGCCGAAGACGTGGTGCGCCGGGTGGTGGTGGTCGACAACGGGTCACACGATGGCAGTGCAACGATGGTCGCTGCCGAGTTCCCCGAAGTAGTCTGTATCGCCGAGCGCATCAACCATGGCTTTGCCGGCGGCAACAACATCGGGTTGCGGGTGGTGTTGGCAGATCAGACGGCGCCCTACATCTGTACGCTCAACCCCGACACGCGGGTCCAGCGCGGGGCGATGCAACGCATGGTCACGTATTTGGCGGGACACCCCGAGGTGGTCGGCGTCGGTCCCTTGTTGCGCTACGGCGATGGCAGCTGGCAGTCGTCGCGGCGTCGGTTCCCCACGTTGGGGACATACCTGGCCGAGAGCACGCCGCTGGCACAGTGGTGGCCGCGCAATCGCTGGATCGCGCAATACCACATGGCCGCCGCGCCGCAGGATGCCATCACCGCCGCGGATTGGTTGGTCGGTGCGGCGCTGGTGGTGCGGAGTGCGCGGGTGCGTGCGGTCGGATTGTTCGACGCCGGGTTCGCCCTCTACTCCGAAGAACTCGAGTGGCAGCGCCGCCTGACGGACGGGCAATCGGGTCGTATGGTCTATCTGCCTAGCGCAGTCATCGAGCATTACGAGGGCCAGAGCAGTAGCCAAATCCCCACCCAGCGCCTCGTCTGGTTTGTTGGGAGCAGGCTCCGTGACGCGCAGTTAGCGTTGGGGAGCGGCATGCGCATAATCATCCAGGTCGCCTACCTGGCGATGTACGGCGTTGAGTGGCTGAGCGAGGCGCTCAAGTGGCTCCTCGGGCATCGCCGTGTGATCCGTGCCGACCGGCTGAGGACCTATACTGCGGTTGTGAAAGCTGTCATACAGTGGCGCATGGCGCCGGTACAGATATGGTAGGATGGTTGCGTCCCCGACCGGTGTGATGTGTGTGATACGTGGGTCTCGTTCGAGCCCCCCGCAATAGACGAAGGAGATTATTGTGCGACTCGTTACCATGCAGACCAAAAGCGGCAGTGTGCACATCGGTGCCCTGCGCAACAACGACACCGAGATTGTCTTGCTCGACAGCGTTGCTTCTTCGATGCTCGAACTCATCGACGGCGGCGCCGATGCGCTGGCTCGTGCCAAATCAGCGTTCGCGGCAGCCGCAGCGGTCGTCAATCGCGCCGATGTCACGTTGCTGGCCCCCATCCCACGGCCCAAGCAGAACGTGATGTGCCTCGGGATGAACTACGTGGCGCACGCCATCGAGTCTGATCTGGCGCGCGGGCGCGAACCAAAGCTGCCCGAGTTCCCCGTCTTCTTCTCCAAAGCACTCAACTCGGTCTGTGGTGACGGCGCCGAGGTACCACTCGACCCCAACGTGACCAGCCAGCTGGATTACGAGGTCGAACTGGCCTATGTGTTCGGCAAGACTGCCAAGAACGTCAAAAAAGAAGACGCCCTCAGTTATGTCTTCGGCTACACCATTCTCAACGATATTTCGGCCCGCGACCTGCAGAACCGCCACCAGCAGTTCTTCAAGGGCAAGAGCCTCGACAACAGCGGACCGATTGGGCCCTGCATTGTCACCGCCGACGAAATCCCGAATCCGGCCGGTTTGGCCATCAAGTTACGCTTGAACGGCGAAGAACGACAGCACTCCGACACGGGCGATTTGATCTTTGACATCCCTACCAGCATCGAATACCTGACCCTGGGCAGCACCATCGAGGCCGGCCAAATCGTCTGCACCGGCACACCTGCCGGCGTCGGCATGGGCAAAACCCCGCAGCAGTGGCTCAAGGCCGGCGACGTGATGGAAGCCGAAATCGAGAAAATCGGCGTCTTGACCAACAAAGTCGTCAAAGCGTAGCAGCAATCTGCGTTGGACCGGAGCGCGCGGGATGCAGTGCATCCCGCGCGTTTTTCTGTGGGTCGTGATGTAGATGACAGCGAAGTGGGGGTTCTTGTTGGGGATAACGCAGGGTTTATTGCAATAAACCCTGCTCGATATGCACCTGCTACGTCGTCTGCTCGGTACGCCCGATTTTCAGCATATACAGCAGCACGACCCCAGCCAGACGCAACCCACCGGCGACATAGAGGGCAATGTGATAGTCGTACTGGGTAGCCAAGAACGTCCCCACCAAGGGCATCGCCAAGGTGGCCACATAGCCGGTCAGCTGCTGGAGCGCGACGAATGACGGCACGCGATCGCGCGGCATCGTCTCGAGCGCTAGGTCAAAAAAGACCAAATCCTTGCCCGAGCCGATGAAACCAGCCAGGCCTGCCAGTATCGTGATGAGCACAATCGACTCGGTCATCCCGGTCAACAGCGGGTAGAGTGACAACGCGATGGTCGACGCAAACAATACCGGCAGATTGCCCCGCTTGGCGCTGACCCGTGCCCAAACGAAGTACGCTATCAGCAGCACGCCACTGTTGACGGTGTTGACGAGCCCTATTTCGAAGTCGCTGGCCTCGACGACGCGTACCCAATACAGTGGGAACAACGGCATTGCCATCCAGATCCCGCAGTTGAACACAAACGTGGCGGTGATGTAGCGACTGAAAGCCGGTACCTCGCGCAACATCCCCACACTTTCGGTCAACAATGCCCGCAGGCCGGTTTTGTGCGCTTGGTTGCTCGGCGTGGTGTCGATGCTGATGCGCGACGAAAAGAAAAAGCTGAGCATCCCACCCAAAAAAGAGACCAAAAACACGATTTGATAGTTAATGGGGAAGCTGTACTGCTCGAGCAACCAGCCCGCCCCTGCCACCGACACTGCCGTCGCCGCCCCCAACGTCGACCAGCGCCAACTCATCAACTGCTGGCGCCGCTGCGGACCCGCCGCTGCTCCCATCACCACCGTGAAGGTAATGTTGACGATGGTCTGTGGGATGGTCGCTATCGCCCAGAGGACAATCACCGCGGTCGGAATATAGCCGATCGGCAAAAAGAACGGCAAGAGGCCGGTCAGCGCATAGGTCGCCTGCACCCATACGCGCGCCCGTGAGTACCACGGTACGATGTCGGTTTGGCGCTCGAGCATGCGGCCTACGGGGATTGCCAGCAACAAACCGGTGAACGCCGGCATAGACGTCAGCAACCCCACCAACAACGGCGACGCACCCAAGCGGGCCAGGAACACCGCAAGGAATGTTGCAATCCCGCCGACGATGCCCACACCAATCCCGTCGATGATGACGCTCCGTTGATTGCGGATCATCACGACGTCTTCGTCTGCCAGGCCTTTGAGCGATCGGAACGGAGAGAGCATGGCTTCCTGAAATACAAAACCGGCGCTCGTGGCGCCGGTTCTGCCTGTATTGGACTAGGCGCGTTTGTTGAGGGATTCTTCCCACGCTGGCTTGGTCGGGTTGACCGGGGGGGTAGGCTTGTGCCGGAACGCCAGCATGATCCCAATAATCAGGCCTACCAGGATGAGCCCATAGACGCCAGACGCGACGATGGATTCGGTCAGAAGCATCTTGATACCGACGCTAATGAAGGGGTACGCAAACACCAGAATCGCAACGATGGTCCACGGTTTCTTCATGACGGCTCCCAGATCTAGTTATCATGACGCCATAGTACCACAGCTTTGCGCATGCGCTGCAACGCTACAGCATGTCGTAATGGTATGATGCACTGTCCATATGGATCACACAGTAGGGAAAAAGCATGCCAGACATACATGTGTTGGACGGCGGATTACGCGTCGTCATCGAAACACTGCCCCATACGCACTCGGTCTCGATAAGTTGCACCGTCTGTGTCGGCTCGGGCCACGAAGACGACGCCCAGAGCGGCATGGCCCACTTCGTCGAACACCTGCTGTTCAAAGGTACCCCACGCCGTCCCAATCCCAAAATCCTCATCGAAACCATCGAAGGCGTGGGTGGTATGATCGACGCCTACACCAACGTTGAGTCGACCGTCTACTCGGTCAAAGTGGCCAACATCCACCTCGGCCGCGCCATTGATGTCCTCGCCGACATGCTCCAGCATCCCAATATGTCGGCGATTGATGTCGAAAAAGAACGTCGCGTCATCCTCGAAGAAATCAGCACCACCGCCGACAGCCCCGCCGAACTCGTCCATCTGCTCGCCGACACCGCCCTGTGGGGCGAACAACCCCTCGGCCGCGACATCGCCGGCAGCGAGGCTACCGTCGGTGCGTTCACCCGCGATTCGTTGTATGCCTTCTACCAAAACGCCTACACCCGCGCCAATCTGGTCATCTCGGTTGCCGGCAACATCGACAGCGCCGAAGTCCTACGACTCATCAGCGAGGCGTTTGTCGACATGCCGGCCGGCACGCCTGCTATCATCCACCCTACCAAACCAGCCCAGTCCGGCCCTAATGTGGCGCTCCAGCACGACGACAGCGAGCAAGTCCACTTTTGCATCTCGATGCTTGGGTTGGGCATGGACGACCCCGATCGCCGCGCCATGCTGGTCTTTGATGCGGTAGTGGGCGGCAATTCGACCTCGCGCCTGTTCCAAGAAATCCGCGAAGAACGCGCCTTGGCCTACACCATCGGCTCGTATAGCCGCGAATACCGCGACGCCGGCAAATGGGTCGTGTCGGCCAGCGTCGACACTGACTCTATCGTCGAGACGGTCACCGCCGTCA
>JBFYTT010000124.1:0-9488 GCA_041300425.1 Roseiflexaceae bacterium | reverse complement strand
GCAGAAAACTCGCCGTTAATCTGTCGAATGTTGCCCAAATAGCCGATGGTGCGTTGCCGTGGTTGGCCTGCGTCGTCGCGATAACTCTCGACGAGGTATGCATCGTAGAACGACACGTTGGCAGTTTCAGCGTTTTTGTGGTGACGGACAATCCAGCGAATGTACATCATTCCTCCTGTACTAGCGGTGACGTTCGACGCCGTGTTGTGGGCAGAGGTGGTGGATAGGGCAGGTCGAGCAATGCGGCGAAATGGGCTTGCAGATGTGCTGCCCCAAGGTCACGAGGCGTTGATTAATGCTAATCCATGCGTCGGGTGGGACGCGGAGGCGGAGCTCTGCTTCGGTTTGTTCGGGGGTCGTCGTGGCAACGAATTGCCAGCGGTTGCAGATCCGGTGCACATGGATGTCGACACAGATTGCCGGAATGCCATACCCTACTGATAGTACCAGATTTGCCGTCTTGCGGCCGACTCCCGGTAGGGCCAGGAGCGCATCGAGAGTATTGGGCACGATGCCGTCGTACTGCGTGGTTAAAATCTTGCAGATCTCGACAATAGATTGGGCCTTGGTGCGGTAGAACCCGACCGGATAAATCAGTCCTGCAATCACCGCAGGATCGAGGTCTGCGCCGGTTGCAGGCGAATCAAGCACTGCAAAGAGGCCCGGAGTCACCTGTGCGGTCGTTTCGTCACGCGTACGCAGGCTGAGAATGGTCGCGATGAGCACTTGGAACGGATTGGACCGGCCCATCTGGTCAATGAGTGGCACTGGATACTGTGCGAGTGCAGGGCGGAGCATGTCGAGCACGGCCACAAAGGGAAATGTGCTCATGGAACGAGTTCGGTGAGCACGAAATCGTCGTACGCGACCTCGGCCTGTTCGCTCCCACAGACCAAAATCATACCGACACTCCCCGTCTGAACGGGTAAATTATCGATAGAGCCGACAATGATGTCGTTGACTGCCAGAGTTAGCGTGCCGCCGACTTTGCGTACCTCGATCGAATTGGTTGCGCCGTCGCGCGTGTCGAGCATGGGCAGTTCGAGTGGTTCGAGCAGGCGTTGGGTCGGTTTGGCGTTGTTGGTTTGCAGGAGTTGGACCGTACCATTGCCGCCGAACAACAAAATCGTGTGATCAAAGTCGCCGGTGTCGCCGTAGACAATCCCGTAGCCGACGTTATCAGGATTCCCGCGCAGTAGAGTCGCGTTGAGACTGAGCGCGAAGTCCGTCACGTAGGTGCGTTTTTGGGGTTGGGGCTGTTGCCAAACCGACACCCCAGCATTGGCGCGGATGATATACGCGCCATCTTGAGTGTACGAGCCGCCGGTACTGAATCGGGTCGTTGCAGCGTTGTCGAAGTCATCGCTCAATGCAATACCACCGACACTGCCCCGTACGGTATCGAAGTCTACGCGCACGTCGCCACCGGTCGTCGTGGCCGCCGAAAGGGTGAGTTGCCCGGGTATGGGCGCTTGATCGGTTACCGTGCCGACGATTACATCGTTGACCTGTACCGTGATGACGGGACCTGCCGCGGTGACGGTGAGTTCGTTGGTATAGCCGATGCCTTGTTCGATGGTGTGGCTGTATGTCCAGGGCACCATTTCGGTGCGTACGCCGGCAAGCGAGCGAATCACCTGCCAGTACCCGCGCGCAGTGAGAGCGACAAAGATGTAGCTGTCGGGTGTTTCTTGGCGGAACCGGATGCCATAACTTGCGTCGGTTGTGCCTGAGACCTGCGTCACCAGTGTGGTCAACGTGAAGTCTATGACCTTCGACGTGTTGGCGGCATCACCCAACCAGAACGCGTAGGCGTCGGACTGTGGGAGGCGCAGTTGGATGGCGAGATGGCTATCTTGGATAGATACATTGCTTTGATCCCAGAGTGCGCTGGGACGGTCAAACGTATCGACGAGGGTCAACGGCCGGGGCAGAGTGCTGTTGTCGGGTGAAGTCCGCGCCGGGGGAGGCGGCTGCCGCTCTATGGTGGTCAGCCGCAACAGCCGCGCCGCCACATCTGGCACCTGGAGGGGCACCAGCCCGAGTGCAATACACTCAGCCACGATGACCACACAGAGCACGATGTTGAGGCGACGCAGCAGCGAACGAATCATGAGAGTCCTTCCGAGAAAGCGGTGCGCGTCTGATTACTCGGCGGCTTTGAAGCCGATGACGCCTGCACATGCCCGTAGCTGCTGCTGTGCAGCGCGAATGGAGTGCGTGCCGCTCTTGGCGTTGATGCGGGTGATGATGCTCTTGAGGTGCGTGAGTGCGATGTGCATGGCCAAATCGTCGTCGAGTGCGGCATAGAATGCAGTGACGTCGTCGTTCACATCGAGCACCGGCCCACTCCCTGCAGGTGCCGAAAGGGCAGTGACGAGGGCGGCTATTTCGCCTTCGGCGGCTTTGGCATCAGCACGGATGTAGTTGAAGTCCTCACGGTACGGGAACGAGGCCAAGTACCAGCGGATCGAGTCAGGGCTTTGTTGCAGGACTGCGTCGCGCACAAACACCAGATTACCCAGTGATTTGCTCATTTTGGCGCCGTCGAGCCAGGTCAAGCCACCATGCACCCAGAAGCGGGTGAACGGCCGTTTGCCGGTGTATCCTTCGGTCTGCACAATCTCTGACGGATGATGCGGGAAGACCAAGTCGCGGCCTCCGCCGTGGATGTCGAGTTGGTCGCCGAGGTAGCGGGTCGACATTGCCGTGCACTCGATGTGCCAGCCAGGCCGCCCGGGTCCCCATGGACTAGGCCATGTCGGCTCACCGGGGTTGGAGGTGCGCCACAGCACAAAATCGAGCGGGTCTGTTTTGTTGGGATCGTTGGGATTGTTGCCGCGTTCGTTGGCAGTTTTGAGGAGTTCTTCGTAGCCACCGAGCCGGGCCATTTCGCCGTAACTCGGTTCGCTACTGACATCAAAAAAGACATTGCCGTTGGCGACGTAGGCTTTGCCGTTTTTGAGCAGACCTTCGATGATGGGGATCATGCCGCTGATTTCTTCGGAGACTTTGGGGAAGAAATCCGGGGCGAGGAAATTCATCGCCGTGCAGTCCTTCAGGTACTGATCGACTTCGCGCTTGGCGAGGACATCCCAGGCGATATTGTCGCGATTGGCGCGCTCGAACAACGGATCGTCGACATCGGTGACATTTTGACAGTAGGTTACTTGACCACCCTGTGAACGGATGTACCGAATCAGAATGTCGAATATCAAAAACGTGTGTGCATGGCCAATATGTGTTGTATCGTAGGGCGTGACACCGCAAACGTACAGGGTCAACGGACGATCTTTGGGGATTTCGAGCGTCGCTTTGTGACCACGCAATGTGTCGAAGAGTTGCATAACGGCGTCCTTTGTGGATTGGATTACCCGTATTATACACGGGACGCATGCAAAACGTACCCGTCCCTTGTGGTCGCACACGCGCTGAAGCCGATGGCTGGAGTGGTATTCGAGACAGACGCAAAAAAGGAGACGCCGTGCGTATTGGTATAGACATCAGCCGATTGGCGACACGCCAACGAACCGGTACCGAACGCTACACATGGGAACTGTTGGCTGCCCTGGGTGCTGACCCCGGACCGCATTCCTATGTTCTTTATACACGAGAAATGCCGGAAGACTTGCCTGCATTACCCCCGCAGATGGAAGTGCGCGTGCTGCCTGGGCGACGACTCTGGACACACATTCACCTCGCAGCGGAGTTGTTCCGCGATTGTCCCGATGTATTGTTTGTGCCGTCGCATGTGGTGCCGTGGAACACGCCACTCTTGCGCCATCTGAAAGTGGTCACCACCGTCCACGACTTGGGATTTTTGGCGTTCCCCGCAGCGCATACGACCTTTCAAAATATCTATTTGCGGTTGAGCACGCGCTGGGCAGCCTGGGCAGCCCATCGCATCATTGCGATTTCACAGGCAACGGCGCATGATTTGGTGCGATATACCGGGATGGATCCCCGCCACATTGTGGTTATTGCACACGGTGTTGCATCCGTTTTTGCGCCTACCAATGCAACACCACAGCCCTATCCGCGGTATTTTTTGACGGTGGGGACACTTCAGCCCCGCAAAAACCTGCAGCGTCTCATCGAGGCATTCATCCTGATGCCGCAGACTCATGACACACAGCTGGTCATCGCGGGTAAAGTAGGCTGGCTCGGCGAGCCGTTGCAGGCGCTGATCGATGCCGCGGGAGCACGCAATCGCATCCATTTGGTGGGATTTGTTCCTGACGCAGCGCTCTACGGACTGCTGGCGAGTGCGCGAGCGTTTGTGTTCCCATCCCTGTACGAGGGATTTGGCATGCCGGTGCTCGAGGCAATGGCCAGTGGGACTGCGGTCGTCTGCGCAAACACCTCGGCACTGCCCGAGGTCGCTGGTGAGGCGGCGGTGCTGTTTGACCCGCTGTCGGTCGAATCGATATGCACGGCATTGACCCGTGTCGACAACGATGATGCACTGGTGGATGCGTGTGTCGCGCGTGGGCTGACACGCGTACAGCACTATACCTGGGCACGCTGTGCGGCGCTCACCCGTGCGGCACTCGAAGGGTCGGCTTGATGCGCCGCTGGTATTACGGCTGGAGCATGCTCGGTGTGTTGGCAATTACCGAAACACTGTCGTATGGCATTCTGATTTATGCCTTCAGTGTTTTTGTGGTGCCGCTGGAGCAGGCGTTCGGATGGTCGCGCGCAACAATCAATGCGGCGATTACAGCTGCGCAGTTGGTTGCCGGGTTACTCGCCTGGCCGGTCGGGGTGGTGTTGGATCGCTACGGTGCGCGCTGGATGATGACCGCCGGAGCAGTCTGGGCGGCCGTCTGGTTGGGTGCCTGGGGACTGGTCACCGAGCCGTGGCAGCACATTGTGGTGTGGGTAATGCTGGGCATTTCGATGGCAACCACCCTGTACGAACCTGCGTTTGTGGTGGTGGCCCAGTGGTTTGAGCGGCGCCGCAGCACCGCGTTGACCGTGTTGACATTCGTGGCGGGTTTCGCCATCATCATCGCCACCCCGAGTACGACGTGGCTCATCCACACGTATTCGTGGCAGGTCGCCACGTGGGTCTATGCGGCCGTCATGTTGTGTGTGGTAGCCCCGTTGTTGGCATGGTGGATCCGAAAAACACCCGCAGATGTGGGAGCGACGGTCGATGGCTTACCAGCGACGACGAGTCAGACCGTGCGTGCCGTCCCCGTGGGGATGGTGCGCGATGTGCTGCGTGAGCAGGGATTTTGGGTGCTGGTGGCAGCGTTTTTGGCATCCACATGTGCGTTGGTTGTTGTGTTGCAGACATTTGTACCGCTGTTGATAGACCGCGGGTACGCACCGGCAGATGCCGCCTGGTACGCTGCCACTGCTGGTGTTTTGGCGTTGCCGAGCCGTTTGTTGTTTACCCCATTGGGGTTGTATTTTTCGCGCTATACCTTGGCGACGGTATTGTGCGTGATGCAAGGGTTGGCATTGGTTGCGTTGATGCTATTGCCCGGATTGTGGGGGGTGTGGGGATGCGTGGTGCTGTTTGGTCTGAGCTTCGGCGCTATCACGCCCGCACGGGCTGCATTGTTTGCCGATCGCTATGGGGTCAGCATCTACGGTGCATTGAGCGGTATCTTGGCGCTGGTATTGACGCTGGCACGGGCTATCATGCCGGTGCTGGTCGAACTGCAGCGTGAACAGAGCGGGGATTATCGGAGTATCTATATCTGGGTGGGTGTGTTGAGCGCAGTCGGGTCACTCGGCATCGCAGTCGTGCCCGCTCTGTCTCAGAGCGGGCACGAGGCGTCAAAACAACCGCACGCCGATTAGGCCAGTGCGTTCAGGGCAGTGAGAAGCCGATCGATCTCTTGGGTGGTGTTGTAATGTACCAACCCGATGCGAACCATGCCGCCCTTGTCTTCGACGCCGAGGCGTTCGGTCAAGTTCATGGCGTAGTAATTACCGTCCCACACAAAGATACCTTCGGCTGCCAATGCCACTGCAACGGCATTCGGGGTATGTTTGGCCATGCGGATAGCAACGGTGGGTGTACGCTTGCCGAATTCACTGCTGTCGCTGATACCGTAGAAGGTCAGCCCAGGGATTTTGAGCAGACCACTAATCATGTATTCGCTGAGTTGTCGTTCGTAGGCTTGGATGGCATGCATTGCGTAGTCTACTGCTGCCCGGCGTGTTGCGAACGGCTTGCCTGCGGTGCGTGTGCCTAACTCGGCGAGGTAGTCGATAGCAGCAGTGACACCGGCCATGACCTCGTGATTCTTGGTGCCGGTCTCCCAGCGCTCGGTCGAATCGTTGCCCGCGGGGCGCACTTTGTACGCGGCGATGCCTTCGAGGTGGGCTTTTTTGCCGTAGATTGTCCCACTGTGTGGTGCAAAGAATTTGTAGGGCGAGCACGCCAAAAAGTCGACATCGAGCTCTTTGACGTCGATGGGTCCGTGGGGTGCGTAGTGCACCGCATCGACAAACACCATGGCGCCTACTGCACGGCCCAGTTTGACCGCTGCCTTGATGTCGTTGATGGTGCCGACCGCATTGGATGCGACGCCCACCGCGATGAGTTTGGTTTTGGCGTTGACTTTGCTGGCGAAATCGGCCATATCTAGCGTGCAGTCCTCGACATCGACATCGACTTCACGGATCACCACGCCGAGTTCCTTGAGTGCATGCCACGGCGCAACATTGGCATCGTGGTCGAGCTTGGTTGTGACAATCTCGTCACCCGGTTTGAGGGTGCGCCCGATTGCCCGTGCCAACGCGAACGTCAACGTCGTCATGTTGGCGCCGAACATGACTTCGTCTGGTGCACAACCGAGGAAGTCTGCCATTGCCTCGCGTGCTGCGACGATTGTTGCGTCGGTGCGCTGGCTGGTCAAAAATGATCCGTGCGTGTTGGCGTTGGAGTGGCGAAAGTAATCACTGATAGCGTCAATCACGCCATTGGGGACTTGGGTGCCGCCGGGGCCGTCGAAAAAGACTGCAGGCTTGTTGTTGACCTGTTCTGCCAATGCAGGGAACTGACTCCGAATCCATGCGAGATCGAGTGTCATGTGTGCTTCCTTTGTCTGTTACTGGGTGTGTCGTATTCTAGCATTATTCACACAAGACGCCGTCGGAGGTCATCCTCCGACGGCGCGCCACACCCAGCCACACGTGTTTAGTTGCGTGTCAACAACAGCACTGCAGCGGCCCGGTTGATCATCCAGAAGCTCACTGGAAGCAAAATAACGGACGATCCAAACAACCACGCCAGGGTTAACCACAGAGCACTGAACCACCAACCAACAAAAATGAAATACAGCGCGCGTAGGATCATCGGGTACTGCGGTGTATTCACCACGCGCACCACACCGCGCTCATCGACCATGGTGACATAATCTCTGCCGCGCAGGGTGGTGACCTGCGGGAGTGCATTGAGCATGATGATGCCGATGGGCAATCCGATGATGCTGATGCACAGCACCCATGCAATCGCGGTCCAGACCCCACTCAGCCACCAACCAATCAAGAGAAACCAGAGAATCCGAAAGATGATGTTGGGTGCAGTTTGTGCGGATATGCTCGTCATGTGTAACTCCTTTTTCTATACCGCTGGTACGCACAGCGTATCGGGATTGTTGCATGGTCTATAATGATGCTATTCCACCGAATCCTGAATACACGACCGTTTGGATAGCCCGTACGGTCTGAGGAGCAGACATGTCAACGACGACTATCATTCTGAATCCCTGGGCTGGCCGCGGCAAGGCCGGCCGCCGTCAAGAAGCCCTCGAAGCTGCACTCCAACGTGCAGGGATTTCGTATACCCTCGTGCGGACCAATGGCCGAGATCATGCAACCCAACTCGCCCGCGATGCCGTTGTGGCGGGGAGTGATGTTGTCATTGCCATCGGAGGGGACGGTACCCTCAACGAAGTCGTCAATGGGGTCGTTGAAGGCAATCTGGCGAGTGGTCGACGGGCAGCGTTTGGCGTTATCCCGCTCGGCACCGGCAGTGATTTTGTCAAAGTCCTCGAAGACGTCGCGGCTGATGATATAGAAGGCGGGATTCGTCGGATTCTCGAAAACCGTCGCCGCCCCATCGACTTGGGTCTGGTAGAGGTCCCTGGTCAGGTGAAAAGGTACCTCCTCAACGCTGTAGGTGTGGGTTTCGATGCGCAAGCTGCTGCCGAAGCACTCAAATTCAAGCGGTTAACCGGCTGGCTGGTTTATTACTTGGCGATTCTCAAGGCACTGATCAACTACAAAGCATTCCCGATGAAAATCTCGTTTCGCGACGAAGTCGTTGAGCGCCGCATGATGTTCTGCACCATTGCCAATGGACGCTGCCAGGGTGCCGGGTTTTGGCTGACCCCCGATGCACACATCGATGACGGTCAAATGGATATGTGTATGGTCGATATGATTGGTGTTGTCAAGGTGTTGCAGTATATCCCTCTCATCCAAAAAGCTGCCCACAAAAACTTGCCGGAAGTACGGATGGAACGCACCCCGTTGATTCACATTACCTGCGAAAACGATTTGCCCGTCGCCATTGACGGCGAGGTAGTGAGTACGACGGCACGTGACATAACGGTGACTGCATGTCCGGGCATTGTCGATTTGTTGCATTAGGACCTGCATGATAGATCATGATCAGCTCCACCGCGACCTCGCGACGCTCGCCACCATCGTCGAACCAGGGTGTGCAGGGACCACACGCCGTGCATTTACCGCAGCGCACGCAGCGGGCCGTCAATGGCTTGCGACGCAGTATGCGGCAGCGGGACTCGAAACGTCTATCGATGCAGGAGGCAACCTCATCGGTCGCCGTGCCGGCAGCGCCGTACTCCCGCCGATTGTGATTGGCTCGCACAGCGATACCGTGATGGCAGGGGGCATGTACGACGGAGCGCTCGGCGTGTTGGCGGGTCTGGCGGTTGCACGTGCATTGCATCAATCTGGCCAACTGCTCCGGCACCCGCTCGAAATCGTCGACTTCCTCGCCGAAGAATCGACCCCACTGGGTTCATTGATTGGCAGTACTGCGATGTGTGTCGGCCTCGACGAGGTCACATTGGCACTCGACATCCCTGCGTGGGGGCGGTTGTCTGACGCGCTGACGCGGAGCGGTGGTAATCCGCATGCGGCACAGCGTGCCTCGCGACGGTCGGGCGACATCGCCGCGTACCTCGAAGTGCATATTGAACAAGGACCGTTTCTCGAAGTCGCCCAACAACCGATAGCTGCAGTGACTGGCATTGTGGGCATCCGCCGGGCAGATGTTATTTGCCGTGGACGTCCGGATCACGCCGGGACTGCAGCAATGACGATGCGCCATGATGCGCTCGCTGCGGTTGCCGAAGTCATCACCGCTGCCGAGGCTGCCGCCCGTGGATTGCCCGGCACCGTGGCGACTGTCGGCGCATTGACGATTGGTCCCAATCAGTCGAATGTCGTGCCTGCCTCTGTCCGCTTCTCGGTCGAAATGCGGAGCTTGCTGTGGG
>JBFYTT010000066.1:0-5410 GCA_041300425.1 Roseiflexaceae bacterium | reverse complement strand
AGAGTGGTTTGTAGACGTCGGCCGTCGTCGCAATCTTTATCACTTTCACCCCTGCAGATACCTTCAAGGGCGACGAGAGCTTCAATACGGCGACGTCATTGTTGTATGATTCGGCAGCGTACGTGGATGGACGGAGACTCCAATGACGCTATTTCGTTGAAAGTACGGATTGAGCCTATTCTTCGCAAGGCTGCCCATATTCTGCAGTCCTGCATAAATCGTAAACGCGCGGGCACGGAAGGGCACCCCAAAGTCGTCGACCACGCAATGTGCTGCTGTGAGCACATACTGCGGTGCGATGAGTGAACCACCGCACATATACCCGCCAACGAGGACGAGCACTTGATGCGGGAACTCTGCCATGGTCGCATTGGTGCCACCGACAATGCGTGACTGGCCGTTTGTGCGTTCGGGTGCTAAGAGACCACTCAACGACACCATCATTACACCAGTACCAAAAAATCGAACGTTTCATTTTTCCTCGAATCTGTTGCGTCTATAGTCTCGAGAAGAGTAAACGCAATGAATTGTTCACTATTCTTGCCATGTGTTCAGGCAATGCGTCAGCGCGTGCGCGTCGGGGTACGGGTGACCTTGGCGTCGAGTGCAGCCGAACCCAGCACCACGACAGCACCGTTGCGCAGACCGATCACGCTATTGAGTTGCCCTGCCGCGATAGAAACAGCATTGGTGATCGGTGGGATGGTGACTTGGCCAACCGTGTTCTTGCCCCACCCCACAACCGTGCCGTTGCGTTTGAGCGCCAGCGAGAAGCCATTGCCCGCGCTGATTGCGATGACATCACGCAGACTCGGAGGCGGTGTTGCTCGACCATCTGTATTGACGCCCCAGCCAATGACTTTCCCCGTTGCAGTGAGTGCGAGGGCATGATCTGTTCCTGCACTGATTGCAACAATAGTGTCGTTTTTTACGGCAGTGGGAACTTTACTCAGGGTTCCTGCCTTTGTGCCCCACACGACCACTTGTCCATTGTCTTTCAACGCCATCGAATACCCATTACCGGCAGAGACATCGCGCACCGTCGACAACGGTTTGTTGGGGCTACTACATTGCTGGTACAGATTGCTCCCCCAACAGAGGATTTTGCCAGCTTTAATTGCGAGCACATGACTTGATCCCGCCGAAATCTGGGTAACGCCTGATAGTGCGGCAGCCGGGATGGTTCGTTGTTGGAAATCATTCGCCCCCCATCCATACACCCGACCGGCGCGGCTCAATGCAATCGTATAGTTGTTGCCCGCAGATACCCTATCAAATAACACACGCGCATGTTCGACTGGAATGCTCGACTGCCCTTGTGAATTTAGTCCCCACGAAACCAACGACCCGTTGTACAGCACCGCTACACTAAAAGACGCACCGCTTGCGACATGTTTGACTGCTCTGGCGAGCGGGGTCGGTGTGACCGTCGGCGTCAACGTGGCGGTCGGAGTGCGTGTCGCCGTACGCGTCGCTGTACGCGTTGCGGTCGCTGTGCGCGTCGCGGTCGGGGTACGTGTGGCAGTCGGGGTGCGCGTCGCGGTTGCCGTCGGCGTGCGTGTAGACGTACGGGTTTGGGATGCAGTCGGCGTTAATGACGGGGTCAGGGTCGCGATTGGTCCTAGGTCACCGGTGTAGGATGTTATCCAGCTTTCGAAAAAAGAAACGCGCGTGTAAATGCCGGGGTAATCCTTCAACGCACAGCCTTCGCCCGAACTCACGATGCCGATGACCGTGAAGGTCCCCGCATTGGCCGTAAACAACGGGCCACCACTATCACCTTGACATGCATCAATCCCGCCGACAGTTGTTTCACCAGCGCACATCATGCGATCGGTAATCGGTTGACCAATACCGCCGTAGCCATCATCACAGCGGCCATTACTGACGATTGGCACAGTGACTTTACGCAACACGGATGCCGAACTCCCGCCGTACGACGTCGTCCCCCAGCCAGCAACCACGGCAGACGTTCCATCCTCGTAGAGTGCTGACGTCTCGGGCAAAAAGCCTGCGACGGCCAACCCCACTTGTGCCGTCATGGTCATTGGAGTAACGAGCTCGAGCAATGCAATGTCGTAGTCAAACACACTGCCGTCGTAATCGGGATGGTTGATGATGCGTTTGATCGCACTCGTTTGCGCATACGGGTTCACCCCATAGCGCGAGTGCATGCCCATGGCAACTCGAAATGTCGACGCGCTATACCCCGATACACAATGTGCAGCCGTCAAGACCCATGTTGGGCTGAGCAAAGCCCCACCGCAACGATGACTAGTAATCCCGCTCGACCAATAGAGATACGCCGTAAACGGGTACTCGTTGGGGGTCGCTTCAATACCGCCCACAATACGTGGGGTATATAACGCTTCTGCCTGTGCAGGCAGATTCAAACCAATGACCATGACGAGTACCAACAGACCAACAACAACGTGACGCATATAGACTACCCTGTGACTGAATCTCGATTATCTTACACTGCAGCGGTCCACTCTGTATCTACGAGACGCAAAAGCGCGGCAATTCGTTCCGCACGTACCACAGTCACGACGTTGCGCATCGGGCCGTGATTGTGTATGCTTATCTCGTCATGAAACACTAATCGAGGAGCCTCTTGTGAGCAATAAATCGCAATCACCGCGCTATGACGAGCAAGATTATGAATTGAATCTCGTCGTCGGGTCTATTTTCACCGTCACACCACAAGAAGATCGTGCTGCGTTTGAGTCTGAGCGCGAATGGGTGCAAGAAATTCAAGACCTGCTCCGTAGCGAAGAAATCGTCATTGATTTGATGGCAAACCCAGGCACGACCATCTGGGAGGGTGGGATTCGACACGGTGTCGACCTCGATCGTCTCTGTCTTGTTGCTGCATATCTCGAAAACGGTATGGATTTTCAGTCGATTCTGAACCGTCCATCCAAAGAAGAAGACGACGTTGATCCACTGCTCGAACAAATCTGGGAAGACGAAATCGACACGCAGTTCCCGCATCTCATCAAACATCAAGCTATCGACGGATATTACTTGCCCATCGACTTCCCCGAACCGATTTGGTTTTTGCCCGAGGCAGACGCAGAAGGTGAAGATCCCGACGAGGACGATGTCGAATTGTTTTCGTTCGGCTCAGCACCTGCGTTGCTCCGTGAGCTGCACATGTTGCGTGGGTTGATGCAACAGTTCGATGTGTCACCCAAGCACGCGACGATGAAGTGCCTCAACGCACTGATGGAAGGCGCACAGATGAGCGTCAATACCGATTTACCGATGTTGATTTGGTAATCCGGCCCTCGACTTGTGCTATACTTACTTTTTAGTAGTATCGAGCAAGGATGTATCGGCAGATGCAGGATATCCCTCTCATGATGAGCGCCCCGGCGACGACTTCGCGTGATGACACACCACGCGAGCGTCGCTATTATGTGTGGACCGTGGGCTGTCAAATGAATATCTCGGACTCAGAGCGGCTCGAGAGTGGATTGCAGAGTGTCGGTTACGCACCCGCTTCACGGCCCGAAGAGGCCAGTTTTGTGGTGCTCAATTCGTGCAGCGTGCGTGCATCTGCCGAAGAACGCGTGATTGGCAAGCTCGGCGATTTGCAACGGGTCAAACGTGAGAACCCGGACACACGAATTGTCCTCTGGGGGTGCATGGTCGGCCCTGAGAATACGTCGATATTCAAACAACGCCTCCCCATCGTCGATCATTTTGTCTCACCATCCGCGGTCGACGAAGTTGTCGCCCTAGCGCCCAACCCCATTTATACAATGGACGAGCCTGCGCTCCCGGTTGCAGATTGGACAACCCCGCCGGTCACTGTCCATGTACCCATCCAATACGGCTGCAACATGTCGTGTTCGTACTGTGTCATCCCGTTGCGCCGTGGCAAAGAAATCAGCCGGCCGCTTGCTGAAATCGTCGACGAAGTGACACGGATTGTGGCACGCGGCGCCAAAGAGATTACCTTGCTGGGTCAGATTGTCGACTCGTGGGGGCACGATCTCCCCGGGCGACCCGAACTGGCAGACCTTTTGGCAGCAGTGCATGCGGTCCCCGGCTTGGTACGGCTCAGATTTTTGACCTCGCACCCGGCATGGATCAACGAACGCCTAATGCAGACCATGGCCAGCCTGCCGAAGTGCCCCCGCGAAATCAACCTTCCCATCCAACATGGACATGACGCCATGCTCAAGCGCATGCGCCGTGGATACACCGTCCAGCGCTATCGCGAGCTCGCTGCGAGTCTGCGTCGCGTGATGCCGGATATCGCACTGAGCACCGACATGATTGTCGGTCACCCCGGTGAGACAGATGAGGAATTCCAAGCGACGGTCGACCTTGTCAAAGAACTCCACTTCGACAAGATACATATAGCGGCTTTTTCTTCGCGACCCGGCACACGTGCTGCGACCCTCGAAGAAGACCCCGCCCAAGCCGTACCCGAGGGCGTGAAGGCACAACGCCGCATCGAGCTCGAACGCGTACAAGAAGGCATCGCAACCGAACGCAGTGCACGATTGCTCAATCACGTTGTCGAGGTCTTGGTCGAGGCAGAGAGCAAAGGCAAATGGCGCGGCCGTTCGAGCGGCAACCAGCTCGTCTTCTTTGCGAGCCCTGACGAGTGGCGTGGGCGTGTGGCACGCGTGCGTGTGACGCACACGAGCCCATGGTCACTGTCTGGTGAAGTCATCGGTGAGGTCAGTCCTGACTAAGCAGTGGTTGACACTCTGCGCAGACATCAGCATTTGCCTGCTCTGTGCAGTCGGAGCTTCGCTTGGGGTGGTACACGGCGCACGTTGGCTTGGTGCTGTCCCCGCCGAAACATCGTCACTCACTGATCTGGGTATATGGGCGGTCTGCGCGGTGCTGATACTCCAAAACGGACTGGTTGTGGGATTTCTACGCTGGCGGTCAGCGCCCGACTGGGGGCTCTTGATTGGTACCCCGCTCGACGCACGGAGCGTCGTTGTCATGAGTGTGATTGCAGTCCCGGCAGTCCTTGCAGTCAACCTCGTGGTCGGTGTGATTGCTGTTTTGGTCGGGGCTTCGCATAATCAAGCGGCCTTGTTTCCCATCCAGGCAGGTGATACCGCGGGTCAGGTGGCTTTTCTGGTGGTGGCGGCATTCATTGTTCCATTTGCCGAAGAAGTGCTCTTTCGCGGCTACGTGTATGGGCGATTGGCGGGGCTGGTGCGGCCAACCATCGCGGTCGCGCTGAGTGCGGCACTGTTCGCAGGCGCGCATACATGGTCTGCCAGTACGGGGAGCATCACGCTGGTGATGCAGACATTTGCGATGGGGCTGGTCCTGGGCTGGGTACGCCAGCAGAGTCAAAGTATCTTCCCGAGTATGATTGCCCATGCAGGTAACAATGCATTCGCACTAACGCTCGTTTTATCGTGTGTAAACC
>JBFYTT010000060.1:0-3781 GCA_041300425.1 Roseiflexaceae bacterium | reverse complement strand
TCAGAAAGCGCTCGGCGGTGTCGGCAGATTTGGTAAGCGTCGCCGTATCGTTGATGGTGTCGAGGGTGCGGGTACGCAAGGTCACCGTGGTGACCGTGGTGCTCGCAATCGCCTGGTAGATGTCAATCATGCTGTCATCGATGAGCAGTTGGCGACCGGTCTGCGCGGGCAGTGCCTCGGCGCGGCCGGTTTGATTGTCGATCAACAAGTCTGCCTCTGTAATGGGCTGATCGATCTCGGCACTGAGGGTCATCAGGTAGCGTTGCATTTTGGGGCCATTGATAACAAACTTCGGTCCGACATCGAGCACACGCATCCAGCGTGCCCAGGTCGCACGCAATTGTGCCTGCAGATCGGTGCCGGCGCTCAAGCCGAGCAGGGCATTATTGGTATGGCGGATGTCGAGTGACACCCCCAGTTCACTGGCAGTGGGTTGCCAGACACGGTCTTGGTAGACCAAGGTGACTGGTTGCTTGAGGAAGCCTTCGTAGCGCTTGGCGACTGCTTCGTTGAGCATCGCCCGCGTCATCCCCTGCATCCCCTCACCTTGGAGGGTGACGCCGCTGCCGACCATCACTTCGCTCGGCGGCAAGAGGTACGGTGTCAAGAGCACCAGCACCAACACCCCGAGCCCGATCCAGAGTGCTGACAGATTCCCCAATGCAATCGGCGTGGTCGGTGATGGTGTACGACCAGTCAGCCCACCGCCGACGATGCGACTGGGGGCTTTGGGTGCCTCTTTGGGGAGGACATTCTGTGGCGGCGTATACCCACTGCGACGCCGCTCCATGGGGCTGTACTTCGAAATGTAGTGTTCGGGCATCGGTCATCCCGGCGCACAAGTGTTGCGTGTACTACAGTATATCGTATAAAGAGTAATCTGTGTACATTCTGTAGACATAAAAACGAACGGATACGCAAAAAACCACCGCATGCACGGCGCATGCGGTGGTCGCTGGTATGTCACTGAATGGCGGTGAAGGTACCGTCGGCAGCACGGGTCATGGTTTTCACATCGACGATGGCCGCCACATTGATGGGACCATAGATGTGCGGGAACAACGGAGCCAACGTATCGCCCGGGGACGGCGCCTCCCATTCGAGGCGACTGGTGAGCAAGCCGGTCTCGACCACCAATGCCAGGAAGGTGCCCGGCACACTCCGATAGAACCGATTGGCAACCTGGATCATCAAGGCGTCACCAGCAGTGCAGTGGATGAACCCGTCGTCGGCGTATGCCTCGGGCAGATAGGGTGTGTTGGCCGGCCATGTGTTCCAGCGGCTGGCGAGAGCCATGTGATATATCTGCGCCATACAAATCCTCCGATCGACCGTGCCTAGAACTCTGCCATGACTGCCGCAAAGGCTGCGCGGCTGGGGCGCAACTGGGCTTCGGTTTGATACGCCAGCGGCTCGTCGATGAGACTCATGGTCTGTTGCAAGGTGGGCCGTGATTCGTTGATGTGAATCAGCCCAGTAACAAAGATGTTGCTTTGGCGGCACTCTTCGAGCAGTTTGATGGCCGCCCAGCGGTCGGTGGCGTCGTAGTCGCGGTTCAATTTGCGCAACTTGATGGTCGGACCGTCGTGGAGCCTGACGATTTGTTCGCTGCCTGGCTCGTAGTCGACGACCACTTCTTCGTAGCTCTGGATGAACTGGATATCTTGGATGCGTTCTTCTTTGTCTTTGCCATAGGCATAGCTCTTGGAAGAGTCGTCTTCGTTGTTGAAGGTGACGCACGGACTGATGATGTCGATCACGGCAGTGCCTTCGTAGCTCATGGCAGCCTTGATCAGCTCACGCACTTGCTTGGCATCGCCCGAGAACGAGCGCGCCACAAAGCCACAATCTGCGGCGATTGCCTCGGCACAGATGTCGATCGGCGGCAAGACGTTGGTGCCGGCGTATTTGAGGTGCTGGCCGATGTCGGCAGTGGCCGAATGCTGGCCCTTGGTGAGGCCGTAGACGCCGTTGTTTTCGACGATATAGACCATCGGCACATTGCGGCGCATCATGTGTTTGAACTGCCCAAAGCCGATGCTCCCTGTGTCGCCGTCGCCCGACACGCCGATGGCGGTCATGGTGCGGTTGGCAATCATGGCACCAGTGGTCACCGACGGCATGCGGCCATGCAGGGTGTTGAAGCCGAAGCTCTTGCCGAGGAAGTAGGCCGGGGTCTTGGATGAGCAGCCGATACCGCTCATCTTCATGACGGTGGCCGGGTCGAGCGACAACTCGTAGCAGGCGGCAATGATTTGGCTGGTAATCGAATTATGGCCGCAGCCTGCGCACAGTGTCGAGGTGCCGCCCTGATAGTCTTGGGTGGTCAGGCCGATGCGATTGGTAGGTCGTGTGGTCGTAGCAGTCATGTTCGTCCTCGTTGTTATTGCTTGGCCGACGTGCGGTGGGCGTTGATGCGTTGGGTGATGAACGTGGCTGTCAATGGCAGACCGTCACACAGGTTGACGGGGGCGAGTTTGGCTGCGTGTTTGGGCGCATGGGCGCACAACAGCTGCATCATCTGGCTATCTTGGTTGAGCTCGACCACGTAGATCTGGTCGTAAGACTCCATGAAGGTACGGACATCGTCGTTGAGGGGCAACGAACGCAACCGCATGCTGCTTGTCTCGATACCCTGGGCACGCAGTCGGTCACGGGCTTCGCTGATGGCGTCAGCCGTCGACCCATACCCGATAATCCCCACGGTGGCGCCGGGGCGTGCGTCGACGACCGGGGCGGGCACATGGCGCCGTGCGGTGTCGAGTTTGCGGGTCAGCCGGTCCATGTTGCGTTGCCAGTCGTCGTTGCGCTCACTATAGACGGCTTGTTCGTTGTGGCCAGTGCCGCGGGCCAACCAGGCAGCCCGTGGATTTTGATTGCCTGGGATGGTGCGGTAGCCGATGCCGTCGCCGTCGACGTCGCGATAGCGACCCCACTTATTGTCGTGGTCGGTGAGGAACTGCGCGAAGCTGCCCGTGTCGAGCACTTTGCCGCGATCAAGCGGCTGCTCGGGGTAGTCGAAGGGCTCGGTCATCCAGTTGTTCATCCCTAGATCAAGGTCGCTCAGCACCAGTACGGGTGTTTGGAAGCGTTCTGCCAGGTCAAAGGCCGTCCCTGCAAAAGCAAAGCATTCGGTCATGTCGCCGGGGATCAAGCAGATATGCTGACTGTCGCCGTGACCGAGGTAGTAGGCCGACAGGATGTCGCCCTGCGAGACGCGCGTCGGCAGACCGGTCGAGGGACCCATGCGCATGATGTCCCAGATGACAATGGGCACTTCGGCGAAGTGTGCCAGGCCACCGAATTCGTTCATCAGCGAAATCCCCGGACCCGAGGTAGCGGTCATGGCGCGTGTACCGGCCCAACCAGCACCTACAATGATGCCCGCAGCTGCGAGTTCGTCTTCGGCCTGGATGATGGCGTAGTTGACGCGATCGTCGACAGCCGGGCGCAGCTTGGGCGCGTATTCGGCGATGGCATCGACCAGGCTGGTCGACGGGGTGATGGGGTACCAGGCGACCACGCCCACACCACCGACCAACGCGCCGATGCCGGCTGCGGTGTTGCCGTCGATAAGGATCTTGCCGGCGGTTTTGTTGAGTGGTTCGACACGGAACGGATCTTGTTTGGGCAGGTGTGCGACCGTATGGGCAATTGCCATGTCGACCATGCGCAGATTGAGGTCGACAGCTTTGCGTTTGCCGTTGAAGTGATGCATCAATGCATTTTCGATTTCGACCCGGCTGATGCCATACAACTGTGTGACCACGCCGACATACGA
>JBFYTT010000055.1:0-6773 GCA_041300425.1 Roseiflexaceae bacterium | reverse complement strand
CACACAATTTGGGTGAAATCTGTCGTGCTATTGTCTATCTCATCGACCACGAGGACTGTAGCGTCGAAGACCTGATCAAATTCGTTCCGGGCCCAGATTTCCCAACGGGCGGTCTGATTTTGGGCAACGAAGGCGTCAATGCTGCCTACGCAACTGGTCGTGGCCAAGTCACCATCCGCGCCAAAGCGCACGTCGAAGAAGGAGCGCGCAACAGTCATCAGATTATCGTGACCGAGTTGCCGTTCCAAGTAAACAAAGCACGACTGCAAGAGCGCATCGCAGAACTGGTCCGTGAAAAGAAAATCGAAGGCATTCGCGACATCCGTGACGAATCCGACCGCAACGGCATGCGCGTCGTCATCATGCTCAAACAAGATGCCCAACCACGCAAAGTCCTCAATGCCCTCTACAAGCACACCCAGATGCAGACGTCGTTTGGCATCAATATGCTGTCGCTCATCGAAGAAGGGCGCCAACCACGCTTACTGACCCTCAAGCGCATGCTCCAAGAGTACGTCGACCATCGTCGGATTGTTATCCGCCGTCGGACCGAATACGATCTCGACAAAGCACGTGCACGTGCGCACATCTTAGAAGGACTCAAACGCGCGATCGACATCCTCGACGAGGTCATCCGTACGATCCGCGAGTCACGTTCGCGCGAGTCAGCACGAACCAATTTGATGCGCGATTACAGCTTCTCAGAGGCCCAGGCCAATGCAATCCTCGACATGCAACTTGGTCGCTTGGCTGCATTAGAACGCAAGCGCATCGAGGATGAACTCGACGAATTGGTCAAAACCATTCGCGACCTCGAAGAAATCTTGGCCAATGCTGCGAAGCTGAACAGCCTCATCAAGGCGGATCTCAAATACCTCGAAGAAAAGTACGGCGACGCCCGCCGCACCCAAATTGTCTATGGCGTCAATGGTGAAGTCAGTGACGAAGACCTCATTCCTGACACCAAATTGCTGATTACCATGTCGGATCGCGGCTACATCAAGAGCCAGTTACCCGAGGTGTTCCGTACACAGCGACGGGGTGGTCGTGGCAAAAAAGGCGCAGCCATCCGTGAAGAAGATGTCATGAGTCATATTTTGACCTGCAATAGCATGCACGATTTGCTGTTCTTCACCAACAACGGCCGCGTGTATAAGCTCAAAGCACACGAAGTGCCTGACTCGAGTCGCACCGCCAAAGGTCTCCCGTTGGTCAACCTCATCGACTTACAGCCCAACGAACACGTCACATCCATGCTGTCAGTGCCCGACTACGATCAGGCAAAGTACCTCCTTATGACAACCCGTCGCGGCAAAATCAAACGGACGCTACTCGAAGAATACAGCTCCGTCCGGAGCAATGGCCTTATCGCCATCGGCCTTGATGCGGGGGATGAACTCGGTTGGGTAACCACGACCATGGGCGACGAGGATGTGCTGTTGACTACCCGCATGGGCAAGACGCTGCGCTTCATCCAAAGCCATGTGCGGCCGATGGGACGTCCTGCGAGTGGCGTACGTGGTGTTGCCCTGCGGTTCGGTGACGAAGTCATCAGTATGGACGTGGTCACACCCGAACACATGGACACCGCACAGTTCATTACCATCGGCAAAAACGGCAAGGGCAAACGTACACCATTACGCCTCTATCCCCGCAAAGGGCGTGCCACCTACGGCGTCAATACGATGATCCTTACCGACGATGACAATGTGGCACTTGCACGTGTCATCTATCACGACATGGTGCTTACCTTTATTACCTCCAACGGTATCATCTTGCGCACCGAAGCAAGCCAGATTCGCGTTTGCGGGCGAGCAGCACAAGGCGTCAAAGTCTTGGAACTCGACGAAAACGACACCGTCGTCGCAATGGCTGCCGATGAACCTGAAGACGACAGCGAAAAGCAGAAGCGCATCTTGGATATCGGCGATATGATCGGCGTTGATATGCTTGAACTCGCAGACGACGACGGCGACGATGCACAAGCGGATGACGCAGACAGCGCCGAATAAGCGCAACGCATCGCGACCTCACCACAAAAACCCCCCAAAGCAGAAATGCTTCGGGGGGTTTAGTTCGAGCGAAGAACTAGTTCGGCCTGTTCATCTTCTTTTCGTACTCGGCCAACGGTTCTGTCGGTGGCAAATCACTCGAAATGGAAGAATTGTTGATGACCGCTACATGTTCGGCCATCTTGTACCCGATACCGCGTACGGTCAGGATGCGTGCAGGCTTTGATGGTTCTTCTTCGATTTTTTCACGCAAGCGGCGCACACAGACATCAACGAGGTTTGTCTCGCCGACATAGTCGTAACCCCAGACTTCTTGAAACAACGTTTCGCGGTCGAATACATCGCCCGAATTGGCTGCAAGGAAGTAGAGCAACTCGAACTCCATGGGGGTCAAGTTTATTTCGACGCCCTTGAGTGATACCCGGTGGCGCGGTGCATCGATTTCGATATCGCCACACCGTACAACGGTCGGGGCCTGTCGGTTTTTCATGCCATCGACACGACGTAGGATAGCATCGACCCGTGCAATCAGCTCAGCTGGTTTGAACGGCTTGGTGATATAGTCATCACTGCCGAGCTCGAACCCCTGGACCACATCGTCGGTGCCATCTCGAGCAGTCAACATGATGATGGGAACGTCCGAACGCTCTCGGATACGCTTGCAGGTCTCAAAGCCATCCACATACGGCATCATGACATCGAGGATAACAATATCAAACGTACCGTCATTGAAAGCCTTGAGAGCCTCGAGTCCGTTTTTGACCACGGCAACATCATATCGTGGACCACTGAACGTTACTTGGATGAGCGTAGCAATCGATGGATCGTCGTCCGCAAAAAGAATGCGTCGTTGCGTGAGTTGGTCGCTCCGATCAGAGATACGGCGTGTCAACTTCATCGGTGTACCACCTTTTGTAGTAGCGAACAATCAAAAAAATAAACACAAGGTTTATTTCTTGGGATGATAGGGACTACACATCAACTGACTGCCCCGGTAGGACCTCTAGGACCGCAGATGTGTTTTTCAGAATGACGTCTGCGTCGATTATACACCGTTTCTGCCCGGCTTGCGATGGTGCGTCATACATGACGTCTATCAGCGCACCTTCGAGAATACTCCGCAATGCACGTGCACCAGTGCCCGTCTTGAGCGCCAATTCGGCAACAGCATCGATTGCTTCTTCGGTGAATTCGAGTGCGACATCGTCCATTTTGAGCAATTGTGTGTACTGCTTGAGGACAGCGTTCTTGGGCTCAATCAAAATACGCCGCATCGCTTCGCGATCGAGCGGGCGGAGGGGCGCTACCATGGGGATACGCCCGATGAACTCAGGAATAAAGCCGTATTTGAGCAAATCGTCCGGAGTCACCTGATCGAGCAGATACTCTGTGGTCGCCGTAGATGCGGTCGGAGCGGACCCAAAACCGATGCTTCGTTTTTCTCCAACCCGTGACGAAATAATCTTATCGATTCCTTCGAACGCACCACCACAAATAAACAACACCTGCGTCGTATCGAACGGGATGAATTCTTGTTGTGGGTGTTTGCGCCCAGGTACGGGTGGCACATGTGCAACCGAGCCCTCGAGGATCTTGAGGAGTGCTTGTTGGACTCCTTCGCCCGAAACGTCTCGGGTAATCGACGGGTTGTCGGATTTGCGTGCAATCTTATCGATTTCATCGATATACAAGATACCGGTCTTGGCCCGCTCGACATCGCCATCAGCGGCCTGGATGAGGCGCAGGAGAATGGTTTCGACATCTTCACCGACATACCCAGCCTCGGTCAACGCGGTCGCGTCGGCAATCGCAAAAGGCACATCGAGCGCGCGTGCCAATGTCTGTGCCAGCAACGTTTTGCCACTGCCAGTTGGCCCAATCAACAAAATATTGGACTTACCGATTTCGACCGATGCATCTACATCGACCCGTGCGCGGATACGCTTGTAATGGTTATAGACAGCGACTGCAAGCAAGACCTTGGCACGATCTTGGCCAATGACGTATTCGTCGAGCCGGGCACGCATCTCATGCGGGACAGGCAACGACGCAAGCGGGGTCAGTTGTTGCTGTGTAGGTTCTGGCTTTGGTTGCTCATCCAAAATCACTTGGTTGCACACAGCAACACATTCGTTACAGATGAATATCGGGGGCGGACCCGCAATCAACCGTTGTACTTCGTCTTGTCTGCGCCCGCAGAAAGAGCATTGGTAGACGCCGCGGCCGTTGGTGGTCATGAAAGCCTCGTTATTCGTACAAAATCGCTCGCTGTTGCGCCGCTTTTGGGAGTGGCACAGACAACGAGCGTTTTGCTGGTCACACTAGCCCGGTTGATTGAGTGCGTCGCGGGTCAAGACTTCATCGATAATCCCGTATGCTTTGGCTGTTTCGGGGTCCATGAACAAATCACGATCAAAGTCATTGGCGATGCGTTCGATAGGCTGACCGGTATCACTCGACAAAAGGTCGCGAATGATTTGTTGCTCGCGCAACAATTCGCGTGCCATGATTTCGACATCCGGCGCATACCCGCTCGCACCGCCACCTGCGGGGTGCATGTGAATCGTTGAATGGGGCAGGCTGTAGCGCTTGCCCTTTGCACCACCGGCCAGCAGGATGGTAGCCATGCTCCCAGCCATGCCCACGCAGACGGTCGCAACCTTGGGGCGAATCATCTGCATGGTGTCATAAATTCCGAGCCCAGCTGTTATCGAGCCGCCAGGGCTGTTGATATACAACATGATGTCACGTTCGGGGCTTTCGTGTTCCAAGAACAAGAGCTGCGCCACAATCAGGTTGGCAATCCCGTCTTCGATAGGAGTGCTGAGCATGATAATGCGTTCTTTGAGCAACCGCGAGTAGATATCCGAACGATACTCCCCACGGCCGGTCGATTCGACGACCGTGGGGATGAGGCGTTCTACTGCCGGGGCAAGCCCGGTAATGGTCGTACGCTGCTGTGTCATAGGGAGCTCCCAGCTGTGTCAACACCAATACTGCTGTTAGTCAGCCTTTTTGGTGGATTTCTTTTTGGTTGCACCTTCGGCGCTCTCCGACCCTGCAGACTGCTTGGCGCTCTTCTTGGCAGGAGCTGCTTCCGCAGCACCGCCTGTCTGAGCAACCATTTCAATGATGCGGGCACGGATTTTTTTGTCGAGGGCTGCATTGGCGACCGAAGCGACCAGTTGCTCACGCAACAAGGCTTTCATCGTTTCTTTTTGCTCTGGTTCGTAGCTTTCGAGCATGGTATCGATTTCGGCATCGATATCTGCATCGTCTACCAAGATACCTTCTGCAGTGACGAACTCACGCAGTGCGAGATTGCGTTTGAGGCGCTCTTCACCTTGGGGCAGGTACTGTGCAACTAGGTCTTCGCGCTTGCGGCCCATTTGGCGGTAGACGGCTTCGGCAGTGGTACCGTACCGTGCGTACTCTTGTTCTTGGCCGCGCAAAATCCGGTCGGCTTCTTGTTCGATCATCGACTCGTGATAATCGTACACCGCACCGGCTACCAACGAATCAATGAATCCATTGACCAATCGGTTTTCTGCGTTTTCGCGGGCATTCTTGGCGAGTTCATCGCTCGTCGCATGCTTGAGATCGGCCAGCGTACCTTCTTTGTTTTCGAGCGTCGGCAATTCGTCCCAATCGGGCAGAATGCGCTCCTGGATGCGGCGCACCGTCACATCGAAGGTCACCGCCTGACCACGCAAGGTCTCGTCGGTGTAGTCGTCTGGCATGGTAGCGTCGATGATTTTGTTGTCGCCAATCGACAGACCGATGACACCCTCCATCAATCCGCCAATCAATCGACCGGGCTCGAGAATGAGGTCGGTGCTCTGGGCTGGTTGCCCATCGATACGACCATTGATCGAAAGGCCGTTGTGCACGACATCGACTTCTGCAGTAACGAGGTCACCTTGGAGCGCTGCCCGGGATTCGTCAGGCTCGCGCAGGACAACATGCTTTTCGCGCAGATCATCCATGGCACGATTCAAGACCTCGTCTGTGACAGCAGGTACGGAAAAATCTTGCTTGTAGCCAGAGTAATCAGCTATCTTGGTGATTGGTTCAACCGGGACATTGATAACGACCGTGTATGGGAGTGTATTGAATTGCACATCACCCAGACT
This sequence comes from Roseiflexaceae bacterium, assembly GCA_041300425.1. Taxonomy (GTDB): domain Bacteria; phylum Chloroflexota; class Chloroflexia; order Chloroflexales; family Roseiflexaceae; genus UBA965. The sequence continues at coordinate 628 of JBFYTT010000055.1, read as the reverse complement.
TGCTTGGGCAATCGGATCAATCCCTTCACTCTCGAGGGCATACTTAAAGCCCGCGTTGATCATACCTTCGGATGCTTCTTCGAGCAGTGCTTGGCGGCCATAGAAGCGCTCGAGGATTGCGCGCGGGGCCTTGCCGGGACGGAACCCGGGGACCTTGGCCTTCTGTGAAAGGCTCCGTGCGGCACGGTCGAGTTCTTTTTCTACCGTGGCTTCGTCGATTTCGATTGTCAACTGCAGTATGCTGCGCGGCATGCGCTCACTTGTAACCTTCACCGAAACAACTCCATGTGCTGAATGCGCAAGAATACGCGCGATGTATGAAATTCTGCTGTAGTATACCATGAACTCCGGTGCTGTGCGGTTGGGCTTTGCATGCGCATCCAAGGCATCTCGATGCACTCCGCACCAACAGTACCAGTACTCACCGCATCGTACTATACTATAGTCACGATGAAAGGACGCACCGATGCAGCATGCGACCGCAACAACCCATACACTGCGCGTCCTCGACATGGTGGCAGCCCGTAAGCTGTGGCATCAACGGGCTTGGGGTGGCTACAAACTCGTTGCACAACCCAGCACGTCAGCACTCACTGTGCTCCTCGACGACGCGCAGCATACCCTCCAT